>CAZJFI010000114.1:0-5372 GCA_964545265.1 uncultured Phocaeicola sp. | reverse complement strand
CGTCTGTATGCGCTTGGTTTGGCGGGTGGTATGCTCGGTGGTGTGTTCAATACTTTGGGTATGCAGCTTCGTGATACCATAGGTGATTTCCTTTTCGGTATTCCGGGTTGGATTTGCTTCGGTTTGATATTTGTGGCAGGTCATGGCCTAAATATTGCCCTCTCATGCTTGAGCGGCTATGTACACTCCATCCGTTTGACTTTTGTGGAGTATTTCAAGAATTCCGGATATGATGGTAGAGGTATGGAATACAAACCTTTTGCCAAGAATAAGAAAAATAGTGATTAACTAACAAGAAATTAATAACAATTAAAATTATAACATTATGGATTTGAATCTTTTATTAGGTTATTTGGGTGTAGGCTTGATGCTGGCCCTTTCAGGTATCGGTAGTAGCTATGGTACAACAATCGCTGCCAATGCAGCAGAAGGTGCTTTGAAGAAAGACTCTACAAAATCAGCAGGTTACATGATTCTTTCGGCGATGCCTGCTTCTCAGGGTCTTTATGGTTTCGTGGCATTCATGACTTTCGGTGGTGATGTAACTGCTGAAAACGGTTTGTTGAAGTTTGCTATGGGTATCAGTGTAGGTTTGGTACTTTTATTGTCAGCTGTTCGTCAAGGACAACTTTGTGCCAATGGTATTGCAGGTATGGCTCAAGGTCATGATGTTCAGACAAACACCATGATTTACGCAGCTCTTCCTGAGTTTTATGCTATCCTTGCTTTGGTAGCTACTTTCTTGGTATAATCCGATTATTCATGCTTTATAAGCGGTTACTTCTTTATGAAGTGACCGCTTTTTGTATATATTTATGGAATTTTTCGCGTTTTAGCGGAAATGTTTACAAAATACTTTGAATTATTTCTTTCAAATACTTTATTATATCGTTGAAATTGTGTAATTTTGCATTCGAATTTTAAGATTAGGTATTTAGCAAATGGCAAAAGAATTGTTAGCCCCTGACTATATTTTCGAATCAAGTTGGGAAGTATGTAATAAGGTAGGGGGTATTTATACGGTTTTGTCCACTCGGGCAAAGACTTTGCAAGATGTACATAAGGATAAGGTTATTTTTATAGGCCCTGACTTCTGGGTAGGAAAAGAAAATCCTTTGTTTACTGAAAATGAGAATTTGTGTGTTGCATGGCGTGAACATGCTATAGCTAACGATGGCCTTAAAGTTCGCATTGGCCGTTGGAATATTCCTGGTGAACCTATCGTTGTTTTGGTGGATTTTTTCCCCTTCTTTGCTAAACGTGATGAAATTTATGGTGAGATGTGGAACGATTTCAAGGTCGACTCCCTTCATGGCTATGGCGATTATGACGAAGCTTCCATGTTTTCGTATGCGGCAGGTAAGGTTGTAGAAAGTTTTTACCGATTTAATTTGACAGAAAAAGATCGCGTAGTATATCAGGCTCATGAGTGGATGACGGGCATGGGAGCCTTGTATCTGCAAAAAGCTGTTCCTCAGATTGCAACAATCTTTACAACTCACGCTACTTCAATAGGCCGTTCCATTGCTGGAAATAATAAGCCTCTTTACGATTATCTTTTTGCTTATAATGGTGACCAAATGGCTCGTGAATTGAATATGGAAGCCAAGCACTCAATTGAAAAGCAAACGGCTCATTATGTAGATTGTTTTACCACTGTGAGCGAGATAACCAATAATGAATGTAAGGAGTTGCTCGATAAGCCTGCAGATGTGGTTTTGATGAATGGATTCGAAAACGATTTTGTACCTCAGGGTCGTGCTTTTGCTCCAAAACGTAGAAAAGCTCGTGCAGCTATGCTAAATTTGGCCAACAAGCTTTTGGGAACAAATTTAGGTGATGATACGTTGATTATCGGTACTAGTGGTCGTTACGAGTTCAAGAACAAAGGTATTAATGTATACTTAGAAGCCTTAAACCGTCTTACACGCGATAAGGATTTGAAGAAAGAAGTGCTTGCATTCATTAATGTGCCCAGTTGGGTGGGAGATCCTCGTGAAGATTTATTGGATCGTCTCAAGAGTAAGCAATCGTTTGATACTCCGTTGCATTGTCCTTTCATCACCCATTGGTTGCATAATATGAGTCAAGACCAGGTTCTTGATATGCTTAAATATTTAGGCATGTCAAATTCGGCAGACACCAAGGTAAAAGTTGTATTTGTTCCTTGTTATATGGATGGTAACGATGGAATCTTAAATATGACTTATTACGATTTGGTTTTGGGGTATGACCTTACAGTTTACCCTTCTTACTATGAGCCATGGGGGTATACTCCGCTTGAAAGTGTAGCTTTCCATGTACCTGCCATTACAACCGATTTGGCCGGTTTTGGCTTATGGGCCAATTCATTGAAAGGTGGATATAGCGAACTTAAAGACGGTGTAAAAGTTATCCATCGTTCGGATTATAATTACTCTGAAGTGGCTGATGCCATAAAGGATACTGTAGCAGAATTCTCTAATTTGAGTGATGCTGAGATAAAGAAGATACGTAAGAATGCAGAGAACATTGCCGAAAAAGCATTGTGGAAGCATTTTATTACTTATTATTATCAGGCTTATGATGTTGCTTTACGCAATGCTCAAAGCCGTTTGAAAAGATAAAATTAACTATTCATAATTTATTTGAGAGACATGAAAATCAAAATTAGTAATGCTAATGCTCCAGTTTGGAAGGATGTGACTGTAAAGTCTCGCATTCCTGAAGAATTGAAGAAGTTGGAAGAAATGGCCCGCAATATTTGGTGGGCTTGGAACTATGAGGCAACTGAGCTGTTCAAAGATTTGGATTCTGTCTTGTGGAAGGAAGCCGGACAGAACCCTGTAGTTTTACTAGAACGCATGAGCTATGAAAAGCTCGAAGCTTTGGCTGCTGACAAAGACATCTTGAAGCGCATGAATGATGTATACGCTAAGTTCCGTGCGTACATGGATGTGAAGCCAGATAGCAAGCGTCCTTCTGTAGCTTATTTCTGTATGGAATATGGCTTGACACATGTGTTGAAGATTTATTCAGGTGGTTTGGGTATTTTGGCTGGTGACTATTTGAAGGAAGCTTCTGACAGTAATGTTGATATGTGTGGTGTAGGTTTCTTGTATCGCTATGGATATTTTGCACAGAGCCTCTCTATGGATGGTCAACAGATTGCCAACTATGATGCACAAAATTTTGGAAGCTTACCTATCGATCGCGTAATGGACGAAAATGGCCAGCCGATGGTTATTGATGTACCATATCTTAACTATTACGTACATGCGTATGTATGGAGAGTGAACGTAGGTCGTGTACCTTTGTATTTGCTCGATACAGACAATGAAATGAACAGCGAATTCGACCGACCTATCACTCACCAACTTTATGGTGGCGATTGGGAAAACCGTTTGAAACAAGAAATTCTTCTCGGTATCGGTGGTGTATTGCTGCTCAAGAAATTGGGTATTAAGAAAGATATTTACCACTGCAACGAAGGTCATGCAGCCTTGTGTAATGTACAACGCTTGTGCGACTATATCGAAGGTGAAGGCTTGACATTCAATGAAGCCATCGAAGTAGTTCGTTCTTCTTCACTTTATACTGTACATACTCCGGTTCCTGCTGGTCACGACTACTTTGATGAAGGTTTATTTGGTAAGTACATGGGTGGTTATCCACAGCGTTTGGGTATCAGCTGGCAAGATTTGATGGATATGGGACGTATTAATCCAGGTGATTCTGGCGAACGTTTCTGTATGTCTACTTTTGCTTGCAACACTTGTCAAGAAGTAAACGGTGTTAGTTGGTTACACGGAAAGGTATCACAAGAAATGTTCTCCGGCATTTGGAAAGGATACTTCCCTGAAGAAAGTCATGTGGGTTATGTAACAAATGGTGTACACTTCCCAACATGGAGTGCTACTGAATGGAAGAAGCTTTATGGTAAGCATTTCGATGCTAACTTCATGAATGATCAGTCTAACCAAAGCATTTGGGAAGCTATCTACAATGTAGACGATCAGGAAGTATGGAACACTCGTTTGGCATTGAAGAATAAGCTCATCGATTATATCCGCAAGGAATTCAGCAAGAGTTGGTTGAAGAACCAGGGTGATCCTTCACGTGTAGTATCATTGCTCGACAAGATTAATCCTAATGCATTGCTCATTGGTTTTGCCCGTCGTTTTGCTACTTACAAGCGTGCACATTTGTTGTTTACCGATCTCGACCGTTTGGCTAAGATTGTAAATAACCCTGATTACCCAGTACAATTCCTTTTTGCTGGTAAGGCTCACCCGCATGATGGTGCTGGTCAAGGATTGATTAAGAAGATTGTAGAAATTTCTCGTCGTCCAGAATTCTTGGGTAAGATTATTTTCCTTGAGAACTATGACATGAAGTTGGCTCGTCGTCTTGTTACAGGTGTAGATATTTGGATGAATACTCCGACACGTCCTCTTGAAGCATCAGGTACATCAGGTGAAAAAGCTTTGATGAATGGTGTAATTAATTTCTCGGTACTCGATGGTTGGTGGTTAGAAGGATATCGTGAAGGCGCTGGTTGGGCTTTGACCGAAAAGCGTACTTATCAATATCAAGAACATCAAGACCAGCTTGATGCTGCCACTATCTACGGTATTTTGGAAAATGAAATTCTTCCTTTGTATTATGCTCGTAATCGTAAGGGCTATTCTGAAGGTTGGGTAAAGACCATCAAGAATTCTATTGCACAGATTGCTCCTCACTACACTATGAAGCGTCAGTTGGATGACTACTATAGCAAGTTCTATTGCAAGGAAGCTAAACGTCATGCTGAATTGGCAGCAGATGGCTATGCCAAGGCAAAAGAAATTGCTGCATGGAAGGAAGCCGTTGCTGAAAAGTGGGATGCTATCGAAGTGGTTTCATCAACTAAGAGTGAAGAAATAGTGAATGGTAACATGGAAAGTGGTAAGGAATATACCATTACACATGTAGTTGACCAGAAAGGCTTGGATAATGCAGTAGGTATTGAAGTCGTAACATTGTACAAGGATGCTGAAGGTAAGGAACACATCTACTCTGTTGAACCGATGGAAGTGGTGAAGCGCGAAGGTGATCTTTACACTTATAGCGTGAAGTTCAGTTTGTCGAATGCCGGCAGCTTCAAGGTTTGTTACCGTATGTACCCTGAAAATGTGGACTTGCCTCATCGTCAGGATTTCTGCTACGTTCGCTGGTTCTAATCCGAATTACAAACACTCTAACAATAGAAAGAGCTACCTTCTCTCAAGGTAGCTCTTTTCTTCGTTAGGATGTTATAAATGGAAGTGGAATTTGGTTTAATGAAATAAAAAATGGATGCATCATGCATTTATTTTTTTATTTATATGAGGAGGTTAAACTTACTTTAATAA
>CAZJFI010000113.1:0-5424 GCA_964545265.1 uncultured Phocaeicola sp. | reverse complement strand
TGTCATCCTGAGCGAAGCGAAGGATCTGTATACATAAACATACACACATACCGGCAGCACCATCGCCAAGTACCCCATATAAGGCCCCGGATTATAGAAACTCCCCGTCAAGGCATACAGGTTATGGTTGGGCACCGAAAACCCATAGAGCTGACGGAAGCCCAAAATGGCTTCGTAGCCACCTATCATTATTAAGCAAAAAATGATAATATGTACAACTATCCCTGTCCGCATCACTCTATCCGCTTCATGATTCTGTCCCATCTCACTTTTTCTGTAACCGGATGAACCGATTTCCAAATATATATCGCCCGACCCACTATAAACGGTTCAGGCAACAAGCCCCAATAGCGGGAATCCTGAGAATTCATGACATTATCACCCGTTGTAAAATAATAGTTCTCCTTAAAGCAGTAGTCCGTTATCAAGCTATCACCAAGCAGGATGCTGTCGCCTTTTATATATAGCGACTTTTTCTGTTCCCATTCAATGACATTTCGGTAAAGAATGGCATTATGGGGATTCATGGTTATGGCAGTTCCTTTCTTTGGTATGAAAAAGGGGCCAAAATCCTTGATAGTCCATGGAATAGAATCGTTCAACGGATAGGCACGCATACTCACAAACAGACTATCTCCATCACTTCGTTCAAGTAGATAGTTCAAATCTGTTTGTCCTTCTACATTACCAAGAGATTTATCATAACCTGATATTTGATTCCGTACATTCTCGATACTGAATGTATCGCCCGGCAATGACACGCATCGCTTTACATAGTATTTCCTTACATCCAATCCTAAGCTGTCCCAACTTTTAGGATAAGGGAAGTTGAACACCAATACATCGTTACGTTCTATCTTCCCTAAGGCTGGGAGTCTTTTAATTTCCACGTCTTTTCCTGCTGCCGCCTCGTAAATGTCGAAGATGCGTCCTCCCATCGTCCATTTCTCCACCAGGATACAGTCACCCGGTATCAAGGTGGGGGTCATGGAATCTGTAGGTATACAAAAAGAAGAAATGCTGGTTAGTTCCATTACCAGCCATACCAAAGAAAGCACACCGGCCGCAGCCATAAGATTCACTGTCCAATCGAATATCCGTTTCAGGGTTTTCTTCACTTTTACGAATCATTTAATTTGAGCCTCTCCTTTAATCCTTACAATCAACGGTGATTGTTCTACATTACAATATATCGCAATCGTCTTATTGAACCGTTCGGGATGTTCGGCCTTATACGATATTTTCACATCCAATTTTTCACCTTTTCGGATAGGCCTTTTATCGTAATCTGCAACCGTACAACCACAAGAAGTCAAGACATCATGAATGGCCAATAAATTATCTCCGGTATTTATCAGTTCTACAACCGTATCTTGTTTTTCTTCCCAATAGAACGTACCCATATTGACGACCGTTTGGTTAAGTTGGACCGTAGTTTTTGTGTGTTTAATTTCCACTCTATTTGTCTTTCCCTTTATCAAGTTTACAAATAGTTCTTTAACATGTGGATTCTTTACAGGATCGCCCATAGCCACCACTTTATTATTACCGTCCAACAAAAATGTCTGCAACAAAGGATGGGAAGGAAATTTGTTTAATTTATATAGTTCGTTCTCCAAATCCAAACAAACCGGATAATCAAAGTGGCTTTCCTTCAATGCAATCTTAACTTCCCGTTTCTGCTTGGCATGAATAAAGAATAGACAGGGAACGGAATGTTGCGTTACAGAGTCCATATAAACAATAAACGATTGCCATCGTTCCAAATCCAATTTGCATGTTGTACAACCTGTAGAATCCAAGTAATGTACTATTTTATAACCGTCATTGGGTATGTTTAAACCAATGGTATCCTGACCATATACGGTAAAAATGGGATTCTCAGGAAAAACTATTTCCTTTCCGTTCCATTGATTCAACAAACGTTCTAATTTCTCCTGCTCGGTTATCCGACAAGACATTAAAACAATTCCACAAATGAATATGAAGAGATAATTAAAAGATTTCATGTTCTTATTTAAAGTAAAGTTTCAGCAAACAAGGATTGTCATCCTCTTTCATCGATTCCAGTTTCTGATATTCAGATGCAGGAAGGATGGATTTCCATTTTTCACGTTCATCAAAAAATATATCCGTCAATATATAATCGTCGCCAAAATAAAGAGGATAACTCATAGGGCATACATCGGAGATATTATCGAATACAAGACTTTTTTGTTTTTCTTTGTCATAAAATACGTGAGTCAAAGGAGGACGCATGCCTGCTTTTCTTTGCAAAGCCACATAACTATATTTTTTGTTTTGATTTTGTCTATGCATACAAAAAGGTAGCCTTTCTGTTCCATAATCATCAATAATAGTATTGTTTCTTTCCGTGGGATTCTCTAATGACAGGTAATAATCCAACGTACTTTCTTTTATATTATGCTTTCCAAAGTCCCATAAATAAACCGGTAACAAACCGTCAAGAGTTACTTCATATACTTGTTGGCGAATACCTGTTGCAAAAAATAGCCTATCACCATATTTATGAAAAGGGAATTGCTCTTGATTGTCAAAGATTCGGTCGTCATACCAATCACTACGAATGGTATCATTGGTCTCTTTATTCAGTATCAAAACCCCACCTTCATCTGTCGGTTCAAGGCATGACCACGTAACCATATACTTATTGTTATCCATTAGAGCCATTGAATAATAATGGGGACGAGCAGGCAAGACTATATCATCCACCAACTGGCTATTAAAATCAAAACATTTAATATGTCCAAAAACACTTAAAAAATAGGCTCTCTGCTCTACCGTATCTACATAACAATCAAACATTCCCAAATATTCGTTTGGACCTTGTCCTTTTTTTCCTACTCTATCTAAATATTTTCCACTTTGTTCAAAAACAAGAAAATTTTGAAGCCAAAAATCATATAAATAGAATTTATTTTGAGATGGATACACTTTCTGTGGGTACCCTACCAAACAGGAATCATCTGTTTCTATAGGAATCAATTCTGCTTTTGAAAATATAACTCCAAACGGATTAATCTTGTTGTCTAAATCTACTTTATATATATTATCATTTATTTTTTGAGAAGAATCTTCACAACTCAAACAAAGTAAAACTACTCCAATTATTAAAAATAATTTTGCCTTCATAAAATAATAGATAAAGGATGTGTCGAATGTAAAGCACAAATAACGTTTCTTTCTAAGAAAACGATAATGAAAGGAGGGCTAAATCCGACACATCCTTGTTATAAAAATTAAGAGAATTATATTGACTTCCGTCACTTCTTACACAAGTTAGCCCTGTACAAGAATCATAGATACTACCACTAAATATACAGAATGCGCCACCACTTCTCACCCAACATTTACCAATTCCGTCATTACATTTAGCTGAGCAAGTAATGCCAACTCCTTCACCAGCAGCCAACGCTTCCACATTAGCCAACACCAATTCAGAACTTTCGTTCTTTTTCATTTCTCCATAAGCTTGATAACTAACCGCAAATGCGGCTGCAACAACAAAAAGAACTTTAAACTTTCTTTTCATAATCTACATTTCATTTAATTGTTAATACTAAAATTATATCACTTAAAGCATGCTTTTTCAATGATACGACGAAACTATTATACGCCATCGTTTACCGGTACTTTATAACAAAACACCTGTTCTCCATCCACCCAGCGGAACACTTGTTCTTCCACTCCCTTGGTATGGTTGTGGAGGCAAAGCAGTGCACCACGGGGGACATCCTTATATATCAACTGTTCTTGCGTTGCCGTCTGTATGCCAAGTGACTTCCATCCCTTTTCACCGTCCTGATAAAACAGTTCGTAGGTATCACCGGGAATCACATAATTGTCATCGTTACGTGACACATAAAGTATCCGGCTGATTCTTGCAGGATGTTCCAATTCTATGATGCAATCCGTATCGACTTCGGCCGATTCATAACGGCTCAGGTTCTCGCCATCGAATGCCTTTTCGATAGAATAATCCGCCACACCGCCCAAAGCAGGACTTGCGCTGACAACCTTACAGTCAACCGTTTCTTCTTCGCTTTCATATACCACTAATTCGGATATATTCAGACGCTTGCCTTTCGGAGGAGATATTTTAAGATAACGGAATGCTTCCTTACTTTGTGGGGCTATGTATTTCTTCCTTCGGTACAGACTATCGCATAACGGTTCCCCCAATAATGTCCGGTTACGGAAACTTTTGTCATTACTCCCATAGATACGTACTCCGTCCATATCGTGCATAATGTCTACCCAGTATTGGGTAAGCGGATGCTTACGGGTGAGAGTCACCGTCTCCGTATGGATGGTATCAGGAATAAGTGAAGTGGCACGTCCATCCCCATCCGTTAGGAACGGATAACCACTCGGTATCCATCGGTTACCATTCATGCGAAGTGGTTGATAGATTAACCCTCCTACCTCCATGTTTTCTATAACCGCCTGACTGTTCTGCCAAACATATTTACCAACCGGTACCCATCCGTTCATAGAAAATACGCCCACCAATCCTTCCTTTTCTTTAGTCTTTCGCTGAAGAGAGGGTATCACTACTCGGTTGGAGGGATAATAATCAGTAGTTACATCCGTCAGTTGGTTGCCGAAAAGTGAACCGCTATTCTTTTGGGGAATAGTTTGTTCACGATACACTTTCCCTTTACGACGACGGTTATTCCACTTGCGGCTTACTCCTGTACGCAACAGTTCGGTAGGAATAAAACGTCCTGTAGTATCCTTGAATACACTCCAGCTATGGCCCAAAAACGCATCGGGAGAATAGATGTATCGGTCGCTTGCTACAGGAATACCCAAGGTGCGAAGCAGGTAAATCATAAAATCCGTTTCTTCCCGACAGGCACCTACGGCATGCTGTAGCAGAAACTCTCCACCTAAATGGGGGTATTGAAAATCGTTGTTGTAACAAAAAGGATAGGTGCGTTGCAGGTAATATTGAAGACTGTCTACTGCTACCACCACATCCGTACCACGATAAAGAGAATCGAGTACAGAACGATAACGGGTGGCAAAGGTTTTTCGCCAATTGTCGGGTGCTTCGTCTCCTATCCAATAAGGGAGCAGATAATGACAAAAGTCATCGAACGAATAATGTTTCCCCCATTCCCTATATTGCCAAGCCTCGAAAGCCAAGTCGATATTCTCTATCAGATAATCGGCTTTAAGTACCTGTACATCATAGATTGGTTTTTCTTGTTTATAGTGGTATGCACCCCATTTCTGTTCCACATCAAAAGGCAGGCAACTTTCCTGTTTGGTGGCCACTGTCAGATAATGGCGGATGCTGTCAATCCCTGCACTATGATAATGATGACGGTCCTTCATGTGAATAAGCAGGAAGCGAGCGGCTTCCTGCTTTTGCGGATTGTCTTTATAGTGATACAG
>CAZJFI010000112.1:4124-5467 GCA_964545265.1 uncultured Phocaeicola sp. | reverse complement strand
TTTCCGGAAATGCAACCATACCCCAATAACTTCATTTATCGATGAAAAACAAATGAATTATGATTAAAACCATACAACAAGCTTTGGCGCAGTTGCGCCAATCACCGCTCATCAGTGCCATCAATGTGGTGGGAACGGCTTTGGCCATCTTCCTCATCATGTTGGTGGTGATGATGCAGCAGGTAAAGACCGCCCCGTTTGCCCCCGAAAGCAATCGCGACCGCTTTTTGCACGTTCGCTTTGCAAGCATCGGGAACCGAAACTGGGGCGATGGAACCAGTAACGGTCCCATGAGTGCCCAAACGGCTAAGGAACTCTATCAATCGCTGAAGACCCCTGAAGCGGTAACCATTTATGTGGTTCAGACCCTACCTACTCCCGTCAGCCTTCCCGGACAAGCAACTACCACTGTCGATGTCCTTCAAACCGACGATGTGTTTTGGCGGGTATTCGATTTTCGTTTCATGGAAGGAAAACCTTATGACAAAGCTACCTTCGATGCTGCCATCCCCGTTGCCGTACTTTGCGAAACGGCAGCACGGGTACTGTTTGGAACGACAGAGAATATTGTAGGGAAGGAATTTCTGTTGAATCATGCGCCCTATAGAGTGGGAGGAGTGGTGAAAGATGTCTCTACACTTGCCAATATAGCATACGGACAGGTCTGGATTCCCTATACGGCCGGTGGGGCGGATAAAGAAATGTGGAACTCCAACCACATGGGGATGATGAGTTGTACCATCCTTGCCAAGGATCGTGACGATTTTCCTGCCATCCGCGAAGAAGCCGACCGACGATTGGCCGAATACAACAAAATTATAGGTGAAGACGGGTGGTCGTTCATTTCGCGTAACCGTCCCTACGACCAGGAAAAGAATGCCATTGCCTTTGCTGCCAATTGGGAACCCGACCTACCGGCCCATCGTCGCCAGCAGTTCATTATTTTCTTGATTCTGCTTATTGTACCGGCTATTAACATCAGTAGCATGACACAAAGCCGCCTGCACCAACGCGTCAGCGAGATTGGGGTACGTCGGGCTTTCGGTAGTACCCGTATGGAACTGATGATGCAAATCATAGCCGAAAACTTTGTCATTACACTGATAGCCGGTGTATTGGGGTTGTTATTGAGTGTTGTATTTGCTTATGTGGGTAATGATTTTCTCTTTGCCCAACCTTTTAGCCCGACACTTAATCCACCCGAAGTGGACGCTTCCATCTTGCTGCAACTCGATACGTTCCTTTGGGCACTCTTCTTCTGTTTTGTGTTGAACTTATTGTCTTCCGGATTGCCGGCATGGCGTGCTTCGCGCATCGGTATCGTGAGTGCGTTGGAAGGGAGA
>CAZJFI010000112.1:0-4024 GCA_964545265.1 uncultured Phocaeicola sp. | reverse complement strand
ATAAAGAACGAATGGCGGAGCAACCTATGGTTAGCCATCGAACTGCTGTTGGTCAGTGTGGTGATGTGGTACATTGTGGACAGCCTCTATTGCACCACTGCCACCTACTTGGAACCTCGAGGCTTCGATATAGAGCATTGCTATCACATCGAAATGGGATGCCTCAATGAGAAAAGCCCCGACTATGTGGCCTACCAATCGGGTGATGAGCAACGCGATGTCAATGAGTTGATCAATCGCCTTCAGCATCGTCCCGACATAGAAGCAGTGAGCCTTTCCAATAATTCCTATCCTTATAATGGTAGCAACAGCACTACTGAAATCCAACCGGTAGGAGGCGAACAAATTTCGGGCAACATTATTCGTCGCATGGTAACTCCCGACTTTGTACGGGTATTCCGCTACACCGGAGTGAACGGTGAAACACCCGAACAACTGGCGCAAATGGTGGAAGAAGGTAAATTCCTCCTTTCCGAGAACCTTTGTAAGTACTTGGGTGGCGAGCCATACGAATTGGTGGGCAAGCCGTTCTATCTGCATGGCGATACCACCCGGACACGCATTTTGGGAGCAGTGTTGAAAACGGTACGCTATTCGGATTACCAACAAGCCGATTATAGTTTTTCCATGATTGACCAAATTCCTGAAGGATGGCATGGCCATACGCAAGAATTATGCGTGCGTGTCCGCCCCGAACACGACAAGGATTTCATGGCTCGCCTCAAAGCCGATAGCGAAAGCCAATACCGCATTGGGAATATTTTCATTAGCAGTATCTATTCATTCAAGGACAAACGGCAGGCTTTCCAACAAAACCAGACCAATAAAATCCGTAATGAGGTTACCGGTATGTCATTCCTGTTGGTGAATATTTTCCTTGGACTGTTGGGTACCTTCTGGTTCCGTACCCAGCATCGTCGGTGCGAGATTGCTCTTCACAAGGCGCATGGAGCCACTAACCACATGGTGTTCACCCGCTTGATTGGCGAAGGTTGGCTGTTGCTGCTTGTCATCACACCTTTGGCCTTGCTCATCGACTTCAACATTGCTTATGCCGAGTTGAACGCCATGCGCAATGGTACCACCCTTGAATGGGACCGTCTGCTGCTCTGTGCCCTCATCAGCTTTGCCCTCATCGCCTTGATGATTTTAGTGGGTATCGCCATTCCTGCCCGCAAGGCTATGAACATCCAGCCGGCTGAGGCTTTGCATGATGAATGATGGCCGATAGGAAATGAAAAAGTGATTTTCAATGAAAGTTGCGGGTTGCGGGTTGCGTTTTTGAGAAACAGCCGCATCCTAAGGCTCTTATTTATAAAAGATAATAGATTCTTATGTTAAAGACTTATTTAAAACAAGCGTGGGTCATGATGAAACAGAATCGCCTCTTTACCACCATTTATGTGGTGGGTACAGGATTGTCTATCGCTTTGGTGATGACGCTTTTCATCATTTTTTATGTGAAGTTCGCACCCATTTATCCAGAATATAACCGAAACCGTACATTAGTTGTTTCCACCACACAACGGACATCTAAAGCTCATGCGGGGAATTGGAGCCGTAACTCCGGAACTTCTTATGGTTTTTCCACCCAATTGCTTGCCGATTTGAAACATGCCGAAGCTGTAGCAACCGTGGTCGAGACTTGGGGAGAGAATCCAATGGTTTCGCGTATCGGTACCGACAAGGAAATGGAAGCTATTGTATCGTATGTAAATTCCGATTTTTGGCGTGTCTTTACATTCAACTTCATCGCCGGATTACCCTTTACTTTCGAAGAAGTGGAGGCCAAACAAACCGTAGCAGTCATTTCCGAGGGATTGGCTCAACAACTTTTTGCCGATAGTTCCCCCGTAGGAGAGAAATTCCATATGGACGGTACTGAATTTACCGTAGTGGGAGTCGTACAAAATGTGTCGAATGCCACTCCCGTTACGGCCGGCGATTTCTGGCTACCTATCACACTCAACGTCGATGCCGTAGTAGATGATCCTCGCATGGGACTGATGGGGAATGTCAAGAACTATTTGCTGGCATCGACTTCCTCGGAGTGTGAAGAGTTGCGTGCCGAGGTGCTGAACCGCATAGAGACATACAACCAGGCCGACAAGGAATATACCCACGAGTTCTTCGGACAACCGGATATCTTTTGGAAAAGTACTTTCCGTACCGGTTCAGACAATTCGGATTTCGGCTTTTGGGATTTGTTGGGCAATTACTTCTATATCTTTTTGGCTTTCCTTATCATTCCGGCTTTAAATCTCAGTGGTATGATAAGTAATCGTATGGATAGCCGCATAGAGGAAATTGGTGTGCGTAAGGCATATGGGGCTACCAACAGCCAAATAGTCAGACAAGTATTGTGGGAGAACATGCTGCTTACGTTTATGGGCGGATTGGTAGGCCTGCTACTTTCTTATCTGATAGTTGTAACATCCAGCAAATGGATACTGACACTTTTCAATTCATTTGTTATGAATCCAGGTCGCGAAATGACAATTACTTTGGAGATGCTGTTTAATCCCATGGTGTTTGGGACGGCTCTATTGTTTTGTGTGTTGCTTAACTTGATTTCGGCATTGGTTCCTACCATTTGGGCATTACGTCGGAATATCATCAGTTGTATTCATAGTAAAAGGTAAACCATTATGATAAAGATAATATTCAATCTGATTTGGAACCAGCGAAGAATGAATGGCTGGATATTCATAGAACTATTGGTTGTTGGTTTTTTTCTTTGGATAGTGTTAGATCCTATCTGTGTGTTGACAGCTACCAAGAACATTTCTCCCGGTTATGAAGAAGAAGGAAGAATGGTAGTTCGCCTCACTAAATACGAAGCAACCAACGCACGTTATGATGCCGAGGCGGAAAAGAACGATTCCATGAAAGTGGCACATTACGAACGGGTGGCACGCATCATCCGTGACCTCCCCGAGGTGGAAAGCCTTTCTATCCCCATACAGATGAGTTTTCCCGGTAGTGGCAACTGGAGCGGCATGATGCTCTATCGTGATACGGCGGATGTGGCTGAAAATAAAAGTGTTCATATGCAATGGTATGCTTTTGTCAAAGGATCCAATCCCTTTTCCACTTATGGAATGAAGAATGTACATACCGGCAACTACTTAAATCCGGAAATAAAAGGTATCTATATTTCTGAAAACTTAGCCGTGGAACTATTCGGTACGAACGATGTCGTGGGAAAAAAGGTATATCAGAATCAGCATAAAGACACAGAACTCACCATAGCCGGTGTGTTCGAGGACTATAAGCATTATGAATATCAACAGCCCTATCCGTTGCTCATTTACTTCCAGAATGGAATAGAGGCAAGTCCTTACATGCATTGGCGTTATCCTTTCGTGTTCAAATTGAAAGAAGGTGTTAATGAAGAAACCTTTAAGAAGCGTTTTGTCAGTGAGGTGGCACCCCAATTGGCATGGGGCAACTTACGTTTCCATAGCATTACTTCTTTTTCAGAAGTAATAGAAGATAATAATGAAATGGGTGGCATCAACAACAAAATCCGCTTGAACTATGCGCTCGCAGGTTTTGCTGTTCTTTGCATCTTCTTAGGAATGCTCGGCACGTTTTGGATTCGGAGCAATGCCCGTCGCCAAGAAATTGGTGTGATGCGAAGCATGGGTGCCAGTAAGCAACGTATCGTGGTTCAGTTCCTCACCGAAGCAGCCTTGTTGGTTACGATGGCATTCATCTGTACTTTACCGCTACTGCTTCATTATGTTCATGTGGAAGGAATGTATGAAACGGGATTCACTGGTAGTAATCCTGTCATCAGCCCCAAGTATTGGGTAAACAACTTTGGGTGTCACTTTGGTATTGTATCGATGATTACGTACTTTATATTGTTGTTTGTCGCTTTGGTGGGTACCCTAATTCCCGTGAAGAGAGCAGCAGATGTATTACCCGCCGATGCCTTGCGCGATGAATGACGAGATGAAAGCCGATAGGAAATGAAAAAGTGATTTTCAATGAAAGTTGCGGGTTGCGGGTTGCGTTT
>CAZJFI010000111.1:0-5492 GCA_964545265.1 uncultured Phocaeicola sp. | reverse complement strand
GTATATCAAGCACATATAAATAAAAAACGTGAAGCCCACTCATCGCTCGCTTCACTATCTTAGGCGTCCTGGAATTGCCCTATCTGTCGAAACGAGCAAATCCGAACTTCACGCCGATATGGATATAATGTAACCCTATACACTCACTACCTACGGTGTAGATACACCATGGGCTGATAAGTGTAATCGGGTCTGCTTATAAACATACCCAACGTGCGTCTTCATTGCTTTGTTCTTGACAGATATTGAAATTTTTCCAGGACTTCAAGATAGTCAAAACCAAAGCGTAAGAATACGCCATTATCTATATGTCTGTCTCCCCGCCACCCCACTTCAGGTCGAAGTGTCGGCGTGAAGACACCACAAAACTATGAAATAATATTGAAACAACAAAACAAAACGATGAGTTGTGAAGAATAAAACGATGTTTTCCACCTCACAAAACTATGAGTTACGAACCGTAAAACTATGTATCACATTTGTTAACAGATACGTTATGTCACTCAGAGGAATGAAGTGACACGGTATTAGAACAGATTGGGCACCCCCAAATTGACGCAGAACCTAAAAAAGTTTGAAAACATCCTTCACATCCTTCATGCAGCCGCAACTCTCTAAGCATCAATGCGCAACGGTGAAGAATGATGCAAAAATCCTTCTTTCACATCCTTCACGGTGAAGGATGTGAAAGAGGGTGAAACAGGTTATCCTTCACCACTTCTCGCTAACATACAACAAGTTACAGACGCATGAAGGATGTGAAGGATGTTTTCGCACCTAAAATGATTTTGCGTCCTAAAACGCCGTCCGGGGAATGAAGCAGAACTTCATTCCCCGGACGATTGTTGAGCCTCTTGTCGGATTCGAACCAACGACCCCGAGATTACAAATCACGTGCTCTGGCCAACTGAGCTAAAGAGGCGGGTGGGTAAGCTGACTATATCGCGCCGCTACAACCTGCTACCTTTGCTGCGATCAAGCCCTGGAGGATTCACAGGGAGCTGGCCGTATAGGACTTACCCATTTTGTTTTTGCGAGTGCAAAGGTAGACATTCTTTTGGAATTGGCAATACTCTTCGACCTTTTTTTTCCTTTTTAGGAAGAAAAACACATTTTTTCACGCTAAACTATACCATCTATTGCCATAAAAGCAGTAACTTTGCAATTTCTTATACATTATTAATTATATGATAGAAAAGAAACCGAGCCTACAAGAGGGTGCCATGCGATACGGCACAGCCATGGGAATATTCTGGACCATCAAGTTCATTCTGTTCCCTATGGGCATGAAAATGCCCCTGTTGCTCATGCTGTTCTTCTTCCTGACCTTGGCGGTACCTATATTGGGCTATCAGTTTGCCCGTAAATACCGCGACCGGGAATGTGGAGGGATAATCAGCTATTCGCGTGCATTCTTGTTTACGGCATTCATGTATATGTTCGCTACGCTGTTTGCTACTATCATCCACTATGTATACTTCCGTTACATAGACAACGGACTGATTGTAAACACCTACCACGATATGCTGAACCAACTTTCGGCAGGTGCTACCGGCGAACTCGAGACTTCCATCAACCAGATACGCGAAGCATTGAACGTCATTGCCCAGCTCACTCCCGTTGAGATTTCTCTGCAACTTATTTCACAGAATTTGTTTTATTGCACCATCATTGCTGCTTTTACAGCCATGTTTGTGATGCGTAACCCGAAAATATAAAGATTTATGGATATATCAGTAGTCGTTCCTTTATTTAACGAAGAAGAGTCATTACCCGAATTGTTCGCCTGGATTCAACGGGTGATGAATGCCAACCAGTTTACTTATGAAGTTATATTTGTAAACGATGGAAGTACCGACCGTTCATGGGATGTTATCGAGAATTTGGCAGCCGAACACCCCGAAGCCAAAGGTATCAAGTTCCGCCGAAACTACGGCAAATCACCAGCCTTGTATTGCGGATTCGAAATGGCGCAAGGCGATGTAGTCATCACCATGGATGCCGATTTGCAGGACAGTCCCGACGAAATTCCTGAACTTTACCGCATGATTACCCAAGACGGATACGATTTGGTATCGGGATACAAGCAAAAACGCTATGACCCATTGTCAAAGACCATTCCTACCAAGCTATTCAACGCTACCGCACGAGCCGTATCGGGCATCAAGAACCTGCACGACTTCAATTGCGGACTGAAAGCATACCGTAAGGAAGTTATCAAGAACATCGAAGTGTATGGTGAAATGCACCGTTATATCCCCTATTTGGCTAAGAATGCAGGGTTCAAGAAAATCGGCGAGAAAGTGGTGCAACATCAAGCCCGTAAATACGGTACCACCAAGTTTGGCTTGAACCGCTTTGTCAACGGTTATTTGGATTTGATTTCCTTGTGGTTCTTGTCTAAGTTCGGTATCAAACCCATGCACATCTTCGGTTTCTTGGGTTCCCTGATGTTCATTTTCGGTTTCCTTGCCGTTGCCTACATAGGCATCAGCAAGTTGTATGCCATGTCACACGGCATGCCTTACATTTTAGTTACCGATTCACCGTATTTCTATTTGGCACTCACTACCATGATATTAGGTACCCAACTCTTTTTGGCCGGTTTCTTGGGTGAAATGATAGCCCGTAACGCTCCCGAGCGCAACAATTATAAAATAGAAAAGGTTTTATAAACATGAAGAAGTTACCTTTCCTAATAGGATTCCTAATAGCATTATGTAGCCTGAGCATCCAGAGTTGCGAGGAAAGCGACTGCCCGCTGACCACCATTTCGGTGGCTCACTTCGACTTTCTGGACAGCAAGACACATGCAGCTGTAACCATAACCAACGGAGCCACAGTTACCGGCATAAGTGTAGTCGACGGAACCCTGTTGGAAGACACCCTGTTCAATCTGGCCGAAGCAAGCATGAGTCTGCCATTGAGCTATACCGATTGTACCACCTACGTGATGCATTACTCGGAAACCCTCCGCGATACCATCGAAGTAACCCACAAGAATATTCCTTTTGTGAGCGACATCGAATGTGGCACCATGATGTTCTATCGGGTAGAAGGACTGAGATATACCACCAACGCACTCGATTCTGTTGTATTGATAAATCCGGAAATTACCAATGAAGAAAGAAAGAATTTCAATATTTATTATCGCGCTACTGAGTCTGAGTAACTTGTTGGGCTTGACTACCGTTACGGCTCAAGAAGTGGTAAATACCCCGCTCACCAAGGAAGAGTGGCAAGCCACTCCCCTCTACCAAGGTTCCTACGTGGGAGTAGACCTCTATGGGTTGGGCAGTAAACTGTTCGGCAGCGACTTCACCACCGCCGAAGTGAGCTATGAAGTCAATCTGAAGAACCGTTACTTTCCCATTGTGGAGATAGGCTACGGCCAGACCGACATGACCAACGAAGAGACCGAAATCCACTACAAGACATCGGCTCCTTACTTCCGCATTGGTGCAAGCTACAACGTTTTCTACAAGAAACCTTACCTACCGGGGCAGTTCCTGGTGGGTTTGCGCTATGGTTTTACCTCCTTTTCGTACGACATTTCCGCTCCTTCCCTTACCGACCCTTCGTGGGGAGCCCCCACCATCCCTTTCTCTTATGAAGGAGTAAAGAGTAACGCCAGTTGGTTGGAGATAGTCATCGGACTGAAGGCCAATGTCTATAAAGACATCCACATGGGACTTGCCTTGCGCTACCGTTCACGCATGAACATGAAGGCTGCCGAGAATTCCGAACCTTATTATATACCGGGGTACGGAAAGAACAAGGGAACCAACTATGGTATATCATATACATTAATTTATAAATTGCCGTTTTAAACCATGACAAATTTTGAAGTTTGGCTGTTGGCAATCAGTCTGGCTATGGACTGCTTTACCGTATCCATCACCGGAGGCATCATCATCCGCCGCATCTGTTGGCGTACCTGTTTACTCATGGCCTTTTTCTTCGGACTGTTCCAGGGACTTATGCCCCTTATCGGTTGGTATGGCGCCAGTCATTTCAGTCATCTGATTGAACGTTTCGACCATTGGATTGCCTTCGGCCTGTTGACCTTTTTAGGTATCCGTATGATAAAGGAAGGAATGGGCGATGAAGACAAATGCTGCTTCGACCCCCATCGGCTGAAGGTCATACTCACCTTGGCCATAGCCACCAGCATCGACGCACTGGCAGTAGGCATTTCCTTTGCTTTTGTAGATATGAATACCTTTACCGATATTCTTCAGCCCATCCTCATTATCGGATTGGTATCGTTCATCCTGTCGGTAGCCGGACATCTGTTGGGTGTAACTTTCGGCAAGTTGGCCAAGAAACTACGCCCCGAAGTGCTGGCCGGAGTGATACTTGTCGGCATCGGCTTAAAGATAGTCATTGAACACTTGTCATAAACATCATTATGAATCAGAAAAAACTCATTTGGCAACTTCCTTTCCTTGCTATCCTGATTATAGGTACTGTCGTCATCCTCAAGAAACAACCACCTTTCCGTACCAACGAAGGACTGGTATTCGGCACGGTATACAAAATCACTTATCAGGCCGATGAAGACCTGCATGCAGATATCAAGCAGGCCTTACAGGAAGTGGACAACTCGCTCTCACCTTATAACCCGAACTCCATCATCACCCGTGTCAATCACAACGAAGACACCACCTTGAACACCCACTTCACCAACGTATTCCAGTTGGCCCAACAGATTTCAGCCGAAACCGAAGGAGCCTTCGACATCACGGTAGCCCCCTTGGTCAATGCCTGGGGATTCGGCTTCAAACACTCATTAGACGTAGATTCATTGATCATCGACAGCTTGCTCCAGTTTGTGGGATACGATAAGATTGGCATCACCGAAGGGAAAGTCATCAAACAAGACCCACGCACTATACTCGACTGCAGTGCCATCGCCAAAGGTTATGGAGTGGATGCGGTAGCCAAGTTGCTGGCCGATAAAGGCATACAGAATTTCATGGTGGATGTAGGTGGCGAAGTGGTAGTCAAAGGAAAGAATCCAAAGATGAACCGCTGGCGCATCGGAATCAACAAACCGATAGACGATTCCTTATCGGTCAATCAGGAATTGCAGACCATCCTCGAAGTAAGTGATGTAGGTATGGCTACTTCGGGCAACTACCGCAAGTTCTACTACAAGGACGGTAAGAAATATGCTCATACCATCGATCCCCGTTTAGGCACTCCCATCCAACACAGTGTACTCTCGGCCACCGTCATCGCCAAGGACTGTACCACTGCCGATGCCTATGCCACTGCCTTTATGGTCATGGGGCTCGACAAGGCCAAAGCTTTCTGCGAAACCCACCCCGAATTGAATGCCTATTTCATCTGTAGCAGCGAAAAAGAGGGGTACGAAATATACTACACACCGGGTATGGAAAAATTTATCGTGAAGAAATAATAAAAAAAATCGCAAAAACATTTGCATATTCAAAAAAAGTACGTACCTTTGCACCCGTCAAACGAAA
>CAZJFI010000110.1:0-5497 GCA_964545265.1 uncultured Phocaeicola sp. | reverse complement strand
ACTTATTCTAATATTATTACTAACTTTAAAAACACATGTATGAATCTTAAACATTTAGCAAGAAGAGCATTCTCGACAGTGTTGTTGAGTATGTTATGCGTGGTTGCTTTCGCGCAGACTGCTACCGGTATTGTGAAAGACAAGGCCGGTGAACCGATGATTGGTGTGAATGTACTGGTCAAAGGAACAACGAATGGTACAATTACTGATTTCGACGGTAAATTTACAATCAATGATTGTCCCGGCGATGCCACATTGGTGGTTTCTTACATTGGCTATTTGACAAAGGAAGTAAAAGCCGGACAAAATTTAGTTGTTGTTTTGGAAGAAGATAATCAAACTTTAGACGAAGTGGTGGTTATTGGGTATGGCGTGCAAAAGAGAAAGGATTTGACTGGTTCTGTTGCCTCTGTTAAAACAGAAGAATTGGCAAAAGTTGCTTCTTCTAATGCCATGCAAGCTATGCAAGCCAAAATACCCGGTATGGATATACAACAATCCTCAGGTGAAGCGGGTGCGGGAATCAGTATGCAGCTTCGTGGTAATCGTTCTATCATAGCCAGCAACAGTCCGTTAATTCTTGTAGATGGGGTTGAATATGGATCTACATTGGATATCCCCGCATCGGAAATCGAATCAATGGACATATTGAAAGATGCTGCGTCTACCGCCATCTATGGTACAAAGGGTGCTAATGGCGTAGTCATCATCACAACCAAACGTGGTAAGGCTGGTAAAACTGCTGTTAATTTTAACGGTTATCTCTCATTCAACAGTCCTGTAGGCGTAGTAGAACCCATGTATGGTACACGTGAAGTCCAACGATTAATTGACGCAGCAGATTATACAGAGGCTGCAGCCAATGGTTGGGTATTTGCAAAGAATGCTACTGCATCAAGTGTGCTTGGTGACGCAGAACGTAACGGTATTCACTTGATGAACGATGTAGTAACTCCCGGTTTATATACTGACTGGCTCGATGGTATTCTCGAAAATTCCGTTTCTCAGAACTATGAACTGAGCGTAAGTGGAGGTAGCGAGAAAACCAATTTTAATGTGGCAATGTCGCTTATGAACGATAAAGGTATGATGTATAACGATAAGTACAATCGTTATACAGGACGTGCAAATGTTGACCATATTATAAATAATGTAGTAAAAGTAGGGACATCGCTTTCGTATGCTTACAAAAGCAACGACAAACGTAATTCGGGCGTTTACAATCAAGCCTTGAAAATGACTACCATTACTCGCCCTTATTTGGAGGATGGTAGCATCAATACCAAACCGAGCTACTTCTATGATGCTCATTGTAGCCCATTGCTCGATGAAGTTCCGGGTGCTTATCAGCGAAATATCGAATCTACACGTTTTTTCGGAAGTGCGTATGTTCAAATCACACCGATAAAGAATCTCATTATCAAATCGAATTTTACATTTGATCGCAACGACTCTCGCGACGGTAGATATCAGGATTATGAAAGCCAGGGACGTTTCCAGTCGCCTTCTACTTCTTATATTAGTAATGCCAAGAGTATTTCAACCAAATATGTATGGCAGAATACAGCCAACTACCTGATGAACATAGGCAATCATGATTTTAATTTCTTGATTGGTAACGAAATTGTTCAAAGTGTGAAAGAGACTTCTTCTATAGAAGGTGACGCCGGTGCAGAACACTATTATAAGAGTTCGTTTTACGATGTAAGCAAGATTATTACTCCTAATACTTCTTCAAGTTATGTAAAATCATCAATGAGCTCTTATTTTGCTCGTGTTAACTACTCGTTTAATGACCGCTATTTACTTCAAGCTTCTTTGCGTGCCGATGGCTCTTCTGTTCTTGCAGAAGGTAACAAGTGGGGGTATTTCCCTTCTGTTTCAGCCGGTTGGAGACTTTCTGAAGAAAATTTTATGGAAAGTACAAGTAGTTGGCTCGACAATTTGAAGCTTCGTGTTTCTTGGGGTCTTTCAGGTAATGCTGCCATCGATGCTTACCAGACACTTGCAACAGTAAGTGCTATCGTCCCGGGTTCAACAGATAAAGCTCCGATGACAATGGCAAATCCCGATCTCTCTTGGGAAACTACATCAGCTTTCAATGTTGGTCTTGATTTTTCTGTATTGTCAGGACGTTTAGGTGGTAGCATTGACTACTATCAGAACAAAACAACAGACTTGCTTTATTATCTGACTGCTCCGGCCTCATCCGTTTATACTTCGGTGTTGGGTAACGTAGGTGAAACCAAGGGTAGCGGTTTGGAAATTGCGCTGAATGCAAATCCTATTCGTACCAAAGACTTTACATGGGATGTTAACGTTTCGGCTACAATGTTTAAAGACGAAGTGGTAAAATTGCGTGACGGTATTACTGAAGTTGTTGATGGTACTACAATCTTAAAGGTTGGTGAACCGGTATCGGCATACTACAACTACGAAATCGACGGTTGCTGGGGTATAGGAGAATATCAGGAAGGTATGTTGACTGAAAAACCATATGCTCACTACGGTGAACCGGGTACTCCAAAGGTGGTGGATGTGAACGGTGATAAGCTTATCAATGATGCGGACAAGAAGATTTATGACCGTTCTCCCAAGGCTATTCTCGGTATGACCAATACATTTTCTTATAAAGGCTTCTCACTGAGTGTACAATTAATGGCTCGCTTAGGTGGTTATATGGATTATAGTGGTTACGGACTCTATACTTATGATAATTCTAACTGGGGTGATCTTGACTATTGGACACCGGAAAATCCGAATGCCATGTTCCCGTCACCGGGTGCAGATAAGACTGTAGCTGAGGCTTACAAATCTGCGCTTAGAGTAGTGAAGGCAGATTATCTGAAAGTGAAGGATATTACGTTGGGCTATACTTTTGACAAGAATCTTCTTAACAAGACTTTTGTCAACAATGCACGTGTCTATTGTTCGTTGAAGAATTTCTTTAGCATGGGTGAAGTAGACAAATATGATTCAGAACGTGGTGGTGCTGTGACGTTCCCATTGGCAAAGCAAGTGGTAGTCGGTGTTAACCTGGCATTCTAATCTAAAACGTCAAATATAGACAAACTTAAAAATTAGAAAAATGAAAAAATATATAACGATTTTCTCTTTGGCATCTGCATTGGTGTTGGGTGCCACATCCTGTTCCGATTTTCTTGAAGAAGACAATAAAACAGGAGAAACAGCCGATTTGGCTTATCAAACAGTAACCGGTATAGATGGTCTTGTTTCATCTGCATATGCTTATACGCGTGGCTGGTGGGGTAAGGAGCCCTCACTTGGCTTGGCTGAAATGGGGTCGGACCTTTTCTATTACGGTTACGATAACAAACAGAAAGCGTTGGTTACATATGATATCTCTTCTACCAGCCTTGGGAGCAGTGATGTGAATAACAATGCTTGTTTTGACCAATATTGGGAAATGTTCTATGCAGGTATCGATGTGTGTAACAATACCATTAAGTACGTTCCTGAATGTGGTGCTATCGGTGAAGAAAAAAAGAATGCTTATCTCGGTGATGCATACTTCCTCCGTGCGCTCTACTATTCACAAATGGTAGCCATGTGGGGCCCTATCCCTTATAATGCTGAACCGGTAACATCTACAAGTACTACTCCGGTACGTATTCCGGAAGTTGAAGTTTACGCCAATATCCTCAAGGACCTTGAAACTTCCATGGATTACTACAAGCAGGCCGGAGTGATGTCGGCAGCGGCGGCCAGTGGTTATGGACGAGCTTACTATTATTCAGCCGAAGCTCTTTATGCGCGTGTAGCTCTTTACGCTGCTTCATGGCTTGGAAAGGGTGCGGTAGCCGGATATTCAGACCTTTATCAAACAGCTCTTACAGCTTCATCCGACGTTATCAAGAATTCGGGCGCAGCCTTCTACAGCCGTTTCTCTGATACTTGGAACATGAATAACGAAGAAGCTCAAAAGAATACTGAAAATCTTTTTGCTGTTCATTATAACAATGTGCTGAACAGTGGTTATGACAACTGTGTGCCTTATCGGTTTACAGATAGCGGTACAGGACAATTCAATTCTCTCATAACTCGTAAAGGCTACAGCAGTAACGGTGGTAGTGCCTCGTTGCTGATGTTCGTTTCACTTTGGAACAATGGCGCAAGCGATTTGGGTGGTTCCGGTAACAAGAATACAAATATCTTCGTGCGTGTAACTTCTGCAAGTAATGCAGTCATTCCAAGCAAGAAGACAGGTGCCAATGTTGACGTGTCTAAATATTACTCTCCGTACGGACGTGGTTTTACACGCTATTTGCCTTCACTCTATCTTTGGCAGATTCTTGATAAGGTTAAGGATACCGACCAACGCTACAAGGGTACTTTGCTTTTGAGCTACAATTGCCATCCTGACCTTGCCGGTAATGCGGTGAACTATCCTTTGATGGGTTCTAACACGGATTATAAGACTTACGAAGAAGCGTATGCTGAAGATGGCAATTACTTCGAAGGTGGTGTGCCGGCTATCGTTTATTCATTACTTGATGGCGATTCTCCTGAAGGTCAGGCTCTTCAAGCTGATGCCAAGGACAAATATCGTTTGCAGTTTGCCTCGGGTGGTGATATCCCCGTTTATACTTCCAATGACCCTGCTACAGCACTTCCTACAACAGGTGCAAAAGAAGTATCGGACGTTTATAGCGACAATCGATATAACGATGCAAAGATTGAAGGTTATCGTTCATTCCCGGGTATCAAGAAGTTCCTCGATGACCAACTGGATTCTGATTATCTGACTTATGACATTTCTTATCGGGATATCATGGTGCTCCGTCTGGCCGAAATGTATCTTATCAAGGCTGAAGCAGAACTCGCCACAGGAGGAAACGCACTTGCTACTCTTAATGAACTTCGTGCAGCTCGTGCTATCGCAGGCAAGGACAACAGTTTGAAGGGAACGGTAGACATCGAAACCATTCTCGAAGAACGTGCACTTGAACTTTGTGGCGAATATCAACGTTGGTTTGACTTGAAGCGTACACACACATTGATTGATCATGTTAAGAAATACAATGCTCAGGCTTCCGGTAACATTAGTTTGAAACATTACTATCGTCCTATTCCGCTTGAACAATTGGAATCAATAACTAATCGTATCGAAAAGACTGTGAGCCAGGATGCTAATGGTGTTCTTCTTTACACAGAAACAGATGAAACAGGTTTCTGGCAGAATCCGGGATATTAATCCGATATATCACTAATATCGTGTTTTCTATAGTTAAACTGAAGGCTAATTAATGTCTTTGTGAGGTCCCCATTCGAAGTGGTTTCGAGTGGGGACTTCTTGTCCTGCTTTATGCGCCAGTTAGTTATTGCACCCCTTCGGTTGTCATTACAATGCGCTTGATGGTACCATCTTCATTGTAATACAGTTTGTCGGCACATATGGAGCGGCGGAAACCACATCCGTTTGGGTTAATGGAGCCGTTGTGATAGATGAAATACCATTCGCCATTGAATTCTACGA
>CAZJFI010000109.1:3540-5577 GCA_964545265.1 uncultured Phocaeicola sp. | reverse complement strand
ACGGTTGATGGTCTTCTTTACTTCGTTCATTACCTTTTCATTCGAAGTGCTGTATGCTTTCAGAGCTTCGATGATACTTGCCTTGTTGCAATACAAGTTATACCAACCTAATGTTTCGGCAGCTTCAATACGAACCTCTTCACCACGGTTTTCGCTTTTGAGGATACTCAACAACGGTTCAATGGCCGGTGTAATCGGGTTATTACGGAAGGTTCTGATTTCACTGCTCACTTTCTTGTCGGTAGTTTCGGGATTGACAATAAAAGCCATATCCTTTTCCTGACTCTTCTTATAAGAGTCGAAACGACCGATAAATTCATCTACACGAGAACGGTCGTACCAAGTCCACTGATTGGCATGTTTTTCCAATTCTTCCTTTCCTTGGAGTGTAACAAATGCATCGATGGCACTGGTCACACGGAAACGATGACGCTTTTCATGTCCACGCATCAGATAGCTTTCTGCCCAAGCAGATACCAATTCAGGAGAGCAACTGAGTTCTGCATATTCTGTTGAGAAACGACGAATCAACTCATAAGTATCATTCAAGGCAACATTCAGCACTTCGATGTTTTCGGCTGTTGTAGGATGGTTCAAAGCCAACAGACGCATGGCTTCCAAACGTACTACAAACTTGTCTGATTCAAAATAGCTTTGCTTCAACAAATTCACGATACCGTCATAACCGGCCATTTCCAACTGACGGAGCGCCATAGCCTGCATGTCAGCAGAAGGAGAAGCAAGTTGCTTCTTCCAGAAGCCGATATTGCCTTCCTGCAATACGATGGCTTGGTTGACATCCATATCCAACGAACCGTTCGGTACGAAGTGGAAAGTCGGGTCACCGGCCAAGTGGTTTTCAAGGAAACAAGTAAAGCGAACGAACTGACCGATACGCATACCTTCGGCCATCAAACCAAGGAATTCATCGGGCCACTTGTCTTGAATGGTGTTTACGGTACAACCCATTGCGGCAATGGTCTTACCCTTACCAAAGATATAAGAACCTACAATGTTATCGTCCATGTGGAACGAACCGTTGTAGCAAGCATCGAACAAGGCAAAACGGGCATTCGGAGTAAGCTTGTGAATGTCTTCGGCAAAGATGTCCATATTTGCACTATAGAGAGAATCTTGTTTTGCGTATGATTCTTCAAGAACTTCTTCACACCATTCGCGTGGAATCTTATATTGTTCCACACATTTGTTGATAGCAGTTTCACGGTCATCTTTCCGCATCAGTCTTTTGATTCTGCTTCTCAAGTAGCGCTTGATGTTTTCAATGCTCAACTCAATACCCGAACCGTTTTCATAACCATTCAAGTACTGAGTGGTAGGGCCTCCGTGATGGTGGAACAACATGATATCCAATCCTTCGCGTTGGATTTCATTCAAATAGTCGGGCTTGGCAGGATATTGGGATTCGAAGTCGTAGAACTTCACCACATTACCGGCCTTGAACAATTGCGGGAACTGTTCACGTAAAGCGAGTTGTTCACCACTCCATGCGGCAAGGTCTTCAGAATTGTAACCATGTCCACGGGCCATAGTCAATTGGTCGAGTACGTTCCGGCTTTGTTTTTCGGCAACAGCCTTCTTCAAGTAATCACGAATCTGTTGGTACTTGTCCATACCTTCCACCTTGAGCGGACGGATACGGGCCGAATAGATATCGGGCATAATATACTGCTTACCATCGGCACGCAAACTTACATAGTGATAATCAGCAATGGCACTGTCTTGCTTGATGTAATCGAAAGTCAAACCGAAATCATCGTAATAACGATCGGACGGCACACTGGATTCCTGCCAATCGGCTTTCGGTGACATCTTGAAAGCAGAAGTCAGGTGATGGGCATCGCGAACCATAGCGATGGGGATATCGCCTACCAATACACAACCTTCCAACGGAGCTTTCTTGTCGGCATGAAGCTTGATCAATTGTTCGCGGATAGGTTCCGGGCGTTTCCAAACGTCAATCAACAGGTAAGTACCCAAACCCTCGTTTTCCACGCTGGCACGATAAGCATCGATTTC
>CAZJFI010000109.1:0-3440 GCA_964545265.1 uncultured Phocaeicola sp. | reverse complement strand
ATTTCCAACTTCAAATCTTCCGGTAAAGAATCATTGTAATACTTCTTCAACTCGCTTACAATATAAGGACTCTTCACCGATTGAGTAAACCAGCCCAAAGCTTCGGTCATTACTACACGAACTTCGAGCGGATTGGCATCATCACGAATCAACTTCAAGTAATCGTCTACATTGACATGGGCAGTATAGTTACGAACAGTACGGATAGCCATCACGCGGTCGTTCCAATCAGCATTCTGATCCATCACAACAGCATGTTTCTTTTCATCGTTCTTGTAATCTCTGTTCAAGCCTCTCAATACACGAGCCTTTTCATCATCTTCGTTCACACGGTCAACCTTTGCATAGAAATCGTCAACAGCCTTCAGCACCTTTTCCTTCGGGAAAAGTGAGAGTGCCTTTTGGATACCCATCTGTACACGAAAACGTTCGTTGTGTTCAATCATACCTTCTACTACATAAGGAATCAATGATTCGTCACCATTGAAAGCGGCATAGTTGGCACTCAAACGGGCGCAAAGTTCGTAGGCATCGTTCACACTTTCCTTCAACACTTCGGTAAAGCTGCCGTCCTTATAACGGCTCAACAATTTGACAGCTTCCATACGAGTGGTATTGAACGGAGTAGTGCGGTAGATTTCCAACAATTTGGAAGAGAATTCCTTCTTGGTATCCAAGTCGGCTATCATACGCATGGCCAAGCTCTGAATGTCTGCATACTTGCTATCAAGCAAACCTTCCCAATAAGACTTGTCGTTCTTGCGCAAAGTCATATCCACACTCCAGGTATTTTCTTCAATCGGAGCAAAGCGGAGAGTTGGGTCACCAAGCAAATGTCCTTCCAACGATGCAATGATGCGGTTGTACTGACCGGCACGTACACCGTGTGACATCAAACCAATCATTTCAATGGTCCAACGGTCTTGTAATACGTTACGGGTGTTACCTTGTGCAACCAATGTCAATCCATCATTGAAGATATATTGACCGGCAATATAGTCTTCTTCATGGAATGAACCGTTGTAGCAAGCATCGAACATGATGAATTTAGGATTGGTCTTGAGGTTGCGGCTCATCAAGTCGATGGTATTGATGCGTTCATCGGCATAATGAGTAGAATCGGCAGCCCACCATTCCTTGTTATCCAAATCCTTGAAGAACACTTCGGTTACGTTACGTTTTTCCTGCATTTGAAGACGTCTCTTGTCTGTGCTTTCGCCTTCCTTGGTATGACCTACCACTGCATTGTAGAGGGTACTCTTCAGCATCTGGTAACGGTCTTCCAAACCACCGCAAGCCAACTCACCATTGATGAGCTGTCCGGTAGGCATACCATGTTCGTGGAACATGAACACGTCGAGATCCTTACGTTGCAATTCGTCGAACAAATTGTACTTCATGGGGTGCTTCATACGGAAGTTCCAGTGCTTGAAGCCCATTTTACGACCGAATGCCAAGGGGAAGTTTTCCTTGTAAGCCTTTTCATCGTCCATCCATACAATCATACAATCCGAGTTGTAAGAATCACCGTTGAATGAGAACACTTCATTCAATTGGTTGTTCTTTTCAGCCTTAGCAGCAGCTGCCTTCTTCAAGAATGAAGCAATGGCCTGATACTTGTCGCCACCTTTCTTTTCGGGGTACTTGATACGCGCCGAGTAGAAAGTGGGGTTCAAACGTTGTGGACTGTCTTCTGTCAGCTTATAATAATGATGTTGCGGATTCACAGAATCTTGCTTGAGGTATTGGAACTTCAAGTTCAAGTCATCATAAAAACGGTCGGTAGGGACAGACGACTGATCCCATGGGAACGCCTTTTCTCTCATCTTGAAGGCAGTGGTCATGTGCTGGGCATTGCGTACCAAGGCAACAGGGATATCACCTACCAACACGATACCTTCCAATGAAGGACATTCCTTATACACTTTAATGATTTCTTCCTTAACTTGGTCAGGATTCTGGAAATCACCGCTAATCAAGTAAGTGGCCAAACCATCAGCTTCTACAGCATCCTTATAAAGGTGCATGGCTTCCTTGGTGTTGGCATATGTCTGGTTGTCCGTCACAATGGCAAAAGCAGTAGCTTGCTTGGTAGACGGCTTTATGACTGTAGTTTGTGCATTCCCTACCAATGGCAAAAGGAACGACAGATAAATCAATTTCTTCATCATGGCCTATTAGTCTTTAAGTCTGTAATAAGTACGATTAGCTTCTTCTCTCAATTCCTTGCTCAAGCTCTTGTTGTTACGCAACTGGTCACAAGCATTGATAATATCAGCCTTGCGATAAGAGTGAGTAAACCAAGCAAGAGACTGAAGAAGTCTGATTCTCAACTTGTCGCTTTCGGTATCGTCGGTCAATACCTTTACGTAACCATCTACGTAGGCATGAGCCATGTAGTTCTTCAAGTTGTTGCAATACATCAAGCGCCAGCGTTCTGTTTCTTCCTTATTATAAATATCTTGTTGCATGCTACGGTTCTTGTTGCATTTTTCCAAAGTTGCACGCAATTTATCCTTATTGATATTGATGTGTGTTTCGGCAAATACCTTTTCGATAGCAGCATCAACAGCTTCCTTATTGAATACGGACAAACCTAATTCAACGTTGAATGCTACACGTTTGGAAAGATTGTCTTCTACGTACAACTTGACTTGTGGATATACATATTCACTCAAACCAACGTGTTGCATCATGCGGATAGATGTACGGCGGATGAATTCGTAAGAGTCATTGATAGAAAGCAACAACACTTCCTGGAAGTTCTTGTCGTTCAACTTTTCGAGTAAAGCCAAGCTGGTGAAACGAGTCATCATATACGGAGATGTTTCGTATGTCTTGCGCAACAAGTCAGAGATACCTGCATACTTGTTACGGAACAAGCGATGCAATGCCAAGTTCTGAACATCAGCATAAGGAGAGTTCATCAACTCCAACATTTGTGCTTCGTTATATGGAGCCTTGAGCAACGCATCACAATCCACTTCATTGATAGACTTGAAACGGATAGTAGGGTCACCGGTGATGTGCGATTCCAGGATGTTGGTCAACTTGGCCCATTGTCCTACACGGGCACCCATACCGAGCAAGCCCAACATTTCGTTGGCCATCTTGTCTTGAAGTACGTTTACCGAGTTGGCAAAAGTAACTACGGTCTTACCTTCAGACATGATGAAACGTCCGGCAATGTAATCCTTTTCACGGAAGTCACCGTTGTAGCAAGCATCGAAAATCACCATGCGGCTGTTAGGTTTGATTTGAGTTACTTCAGGAAGGATGATACCTGTACGGAGGTCACGCAAAGAGTCCTCTTCAATTACTTTAGGATCATTCCAACCTGCAATCCAAGTAGAATCCAAACCATACTTGTCCTGCATACGTTCCAACATGCCTTGGAAATCCTTCGGGCGATTTTCATAACGACGGGCCAATCCACGCCA
>CAZJFI010000108.1:0-5646 GCA_964545265.1 uncultured Phocaeicola sp. | reverse complement strand
TGAATGTACAGGCACAGGAGGATGTGAACATTGCTTATGTAGACAGCCTTTTCGGGCAGTTGCCTGAAGTGATGGTGAAAGGAGAACGCCCCGTGGTGAAAGCCCAACAGGGCAAGTTGGTTTATGATATGCCCCGTCTTTTGGAGCAATTGCCGGTGAGCAATGCTTACGATGCTTTGAAAGAATTGCCTGGTGTTATTGAGCAGGAAGGTGATTTGTTGTTGGGAGGACGGGAAGTGTCGGTTATCATTAACGGGAAGGTAAGCACGATGAGCAAGGAACAATTGAAGACTTTACTCGAAAGTACTCCCGTCAGTCGGTTAGAGAAGGCAGAAGTGATGTACGCTGCTCCTGCCCGTTACGGTGTTCGTGGGGCGATGATTAATGTGGTGCTGAAGAAAATGCTCGGACAGAAACCAGCATGGTCGGGGGAAGTACAGGGTATGTTCCAAAAAGACCGGCGCGAATCAGGAAAAGGTCAAGGCGTTTTACTCTATACGTCGAAACGTTTCGGCTTGGATGCGATGGTGGGATATAGCGACACCCGAAGCAGCAACCGAATCGAGAAGACTTCCTGGCATACGGTGGGTGACCAACTTCACGAGCTGACTCTTGATACGAAGGGAGGAGGCCGTGGCAAACGATGGGATTATCGTTTAGGAATGGATGTCGATTTAGGAAAAAACCATCGCTTGAGCATGGTATATAATGGAAATCATCGCAAAGGTTATGACCATACAGAGATGCAAGGTACCGCTACGAGCGACCGATTGACAGAAGGTACTCGCAAGCTTCACAATGTAAAGGCCGATTATCAGTCATCGTTCGGATTGTCGGCAGGGATGGATTTTCTTTTCTTTAACAGCCCTACGGAAGAAAAGATTCATTCGACGCTCCATGGCGAAGAGGCGAGGTATGACAATCGGAGCAATCAACGCATCAACCGATGGCTGTTCTATGTACACCAAGAACATACCTTGAAGAACGGCACGAGTCTTAATTCTGGCATCCGATACACCACGACACATGATAATAGTTATCAGATGTATCTTGATCCGATAACCGAAGAAGCGATACCTGACCGTTCTTCCAAAGACTTGCGCAAAGAATATACACTGAATATGTATGTCGGAGCATCGCATAGTTTCAGCAAACGATTGTCGGGGGAGATATCAGTTGCAACGGAACTCTACGATGCAAGAGGTAGGCACAGTTGGCATCTCTATCCTACAATGAATCTTGCTTATCAACCGGTGGACGGACATATCTTACAACTCTCTTTCACCAGTGACTGTATTTATCCCGACTATTGGCAGATGCAAGCTTTGGTACAATACGTGGATAGTTATACCGAAGTGCATGGCAATCCTTTGCTGAAGCCTTTCTCCAACTATACGTTGAATCTCAACTATCTGTGGAAGAACAAATACATGATAGGCTTGCAATATCAGGACAATCCGGACTGTTTCCTTCAGCTTCCGTACCAAGAGGCTGACCGATTGGCGGAGGTGAACCAATTCGTCAACTTCGATTTCCGACGTTCGTGGATGCTTCAATTAATGGCTTCGTATCGAGTAGGGAAATGGTGGAATGGGCGTGTCTTTGCCATTGGACTTTTCTCGCACGACCGATTGGACGATTTTCATGATATTGGTTTCAATCGTCAGAAGCTTTCGGCGGTGTTTACCACTAACAATACCTTCATTCTTTCCCGTAAACCGCATCTCGTGGCAAATCTTTCAGGTAGGTATCAGTCGGCAGCTGTCCAAGGTATTTACGATATACGCCCGATGGGGAGTGTGGATGCTTCTTTGCAATGGACTTCAGTCAATCAGAAAGCAAAGCTGATTCTGAAAGGTGTAGATGTTTTTCAAACGTTCAGACCGCATACGGAGATAGATTGGGAAGGACAACGGATGGAACAATGCTTGGATTTTGATAACCGGAATGTATCGCTGACCTTTATTTATAAGTTGGGCGGTTATAAGGAAAAGAAACGCGAGGCGGTGGATACCTCCAGAATAGGAAGATAAAGAAATTAAAGAATAGAAACCGCCGTCCTTTAAAAAGAATAATGCTATCCTTCGCTACGATACTGTAAGGGTGTTATACCTGTATGTTTCTTAAAGTATCGGGCAAAGAAGGATTGATCTGGAAAATGTAGCTCATTGGATATCTCTTGAATGCTGAGGTTAGTAGACTTCAGCATTGTTTTTATTTCCAAAATGACGTGTTTGTCGATGATGCTCTTGGCGGTGGTACCTGTTACATTTTGTACAACAGCGGAAAGATAGCGGGAAGTAATGTATAGTTTTTGAGCATAGAAGGTCACTTCGCGCTGATGGGTGCAATGTTCGTGTATGAGTTGGATGAACATTTTGAAAAGTTCTTCTTGTCGACTGATACCTTCAGGGTGCTTGTCAAGAAAAAGGCGGCGGGTCTTGTCATAGATATGTAGCAACAGACTTTGGAGATTGTTGCGAAGTATCTGTCCGCGAAAACAGTTGTCAAGGTCGTTGTATAAATCTTCAATCAGATGCTGCATTCTCATGATGGGACGCAAACGTTCTTCCGACAAAGTTACGGCAGGGTTCTCTTGCAGGAAACGGAAGAAGGAAGGATCCAACCGGTTGGTTACTTCCCTGAAAAGACTGTGCGCGACATAGATGTAGGAAGCACGGAAATCATCGCTTGTCCATACTTGTCCGATGAGGCTACCGGGAAGGAGCACCGCATGAGTATCAGGTTCCAGCGCATATTCTTCCGAATCGATTTCGATGATGCCTTTTCCTTTCAGGCAATGAAAGATGCAAACATCCTTCAGCTTGGAGAAGCTATGAAGGAGAAATTTCGGTTGGTCGGTACGTACGATGAACTCTTCTTGTTCGGGAAGTTCGAATGATTTCATGATAAATTTCCTTTTTCGACTGCAAATGTAAGGAATCTATTGGATTAAAAAGAAAGTAAGTTCCTGTTTTGAACAATATCCGCTAAAAAAGGTAAACTCTCAAAAACTAAAAACGTCGTACATTTGCAGTGAATTTTAAGAGTAAAAAGAAATATCAGATGAAGAAATTATCAACGGTTGCAGCAATAATGGTTTGCTGCTTTTTCTTTGTTTCCTGCAAGCAGGAGGCACAGTCAACCCCAAATGTAGCGTATGCTTCCATGAAGATTGGAGCATCGGATGTGAACCTTTCGGAAATTTATCCGGCATCTATCGAAGGACGTCAGGATATAGCCATCTTTCCACAAGTTTCCGGTACGATTTCAAAAGTATGCGTAAAGGAAGGACAACGTGTCAAGAAAGGCCAGTCATTGTTTGTGATTGACCAAGTTCCTTTTCTGGCAGCCCTCCAAATGGCGAATGCCAATGTTGAAGCAGCCAAGGCAGGTGTGGCTACCGCCAAATTGAACTATGATAGTGCCAAGGAACTTTTTGCCAAGAAAGTCATCAGCGAGCATCAATTGAAGACCACAGAGAACGGTTATCTGACGGCAAAGGCAGGATTGGCGCAAGCCGAAGCCCAATTGGTGACAGCTCAAAACAATGTAACTTACACACAAGTGCTTAGCCCTGCAGATGGGGTAGTGGGTATCCTTCCTTATCGGGTAGGTGCTTTGGTGGCTCCAGGTATTCCTCAACCATTGACTACCGTATCGGACAATTCACAGATGTATGTGTACTATTCCTTATCGGAAGTGCAGTTGTTGGACTTGACAGCCGAACATGGTTCTATGGACGAAGCGCTTGCTCAATTGCCTCCAGTGAAGTTGGAATTGGCGAATGGTAAAATCTATCCGTCGGAAGGAAAGGTAGAAACCATCAGTGGGGTAATCGACCCGACTACAGGTAGTGTCTCGGTTCGTGCCGTATTCCCTAATGAAGGAGGAATCCTGCACAGTGGTGCATCGGGTCGCATTGTGCTTGACCGCAAGCATACGGGTGTCATTTTGATTCCTTGCTCGGCAACTTTCGAACTTCAGGACTTGGTCTTTGCGTATAAGTATGTAGACGGCAAAGCGGTGGCTACGCGTCTTTCTGTCCAGCTTTCGGATGATGGAAAGAATTACTTGGTTCGTTCAGGCTTGAAGACTGGCGACATCATTATTACCGAAGGGGTAGGTCTTATCCGCGACAATCAAGCCATTACTCTTAAATAAGGAGGCATTGCACTATGAAATTAAGGACATTCATTGAACGGCCGGTACTCTCGGCGGTTATTTCCATTGTGATTGTTTTGGTGGGGTTAATCAGTATCAAGACACTCCCTATCGAACAATTCCCTAATATTGCTCCTCCTACCGTTATGGTGATGACTGCCTATCCGGGTGCATCTGCCGAGACGGTACAGAAGTCGGTCATTGCTCCGTTGGAAGAAGCCATCAACGGGGTGGAAAACATGGACTACATCACTTCTACTGCTACCAACAGCGGTAATGTGGAAATCATGGTTTATTTCCGTCAGGGCATGGACCCCGACATGGCGGCTGTGTTCGTGCAGAACCGTGTGGCACAGGCTACAGGTTCCTTGCCTGCCGAAGTGACCCGTATTGGGGTATCGGTTATCAAGCGTCAGAACAGTATGATTAAGGTAATCGACCTTCATGCTACCCCAGAAAGCGGTTACGACAACAAGTTCCTGGCCAACTATTCCAAGATTAACCTGGAACCTCAGCTCAAGCGTATCAAGGGGGTAGGTAGTGTGGTACTCCTTTCCGACCAGTACAGTATGCGTATCTGGTTCAATCCGGCAGCCATGGCACACCACCATTTGGTTCCTTCGGATGTGATTGGTGTACTTTCCGAACAGAACATCGAATCGGCTACCGGTTCATTTGGTGAAAGCTCAGGTTCTACTTACGAGTACATCATGAAGTATGCCGGACGCAAGCAGACACCGGAAGAATTCGGCGAGATGGTTATCCAGGCATTGCCTAATGGTGAGGTGCTTCGTCTGAAAGACATTGCTCACATTGAATTGGGGATTGAATCCTATGGTTATAAATCGACTACCAACGGTCATCCGGGTGTGGAAATGATGATTTTCCAGATTGCAGGTTCCAATGCTACACAGGTAGTGAACGATATTGATGCCTTGATGCAAGAATCCCGTGAAACCATGCCGGAAGGCTTGATGATAGATACGATGATGTCGGTGAACGACTTCCTTTATGCTTCCATCAAAGAAGTGGTTGTTTCCTTGATTTTGGCGATTGTGCTGGTGGTATTGGTGGTTTACTTCTTCTTGCAGGACTGGAAGGCTACTTTGATTCCGACCATTTCCATCTTCGTATCCATTATCGGTACGTTTGCCTTCATGGCGGTAGCCGGGTTTACCATCAACTTGCTGACGCTTTTTGCGCTCGTGCTTGCCATCGGTACAGTGGTGGATAATGCCATTGTGGTGGTAGAAGCGGTACAGGCAAAACTGGAAACCGGATACATGTCATCCCATCATGCTACGGTAGATGCCATGGATGGTATTTCATCGGCCATTCTTACTTCTACCTTAGTGTTTATGGCTGTGTTCATTCCGGTGTCTATGATGGGCGGTACATCAGGGGTGTTCTATACCCAGTTCGGTATTACCATGGCAGTATCGGTAGGTATCTCGGCTTTGAACTCCTTGACCTTGGCTCCGG
>CAZJFI010000107.1:0-5660 GCA_964545265.1 uncultured Phocaeicola sp. | reverse complement strand
ATGTGGAAATCAACAACCTCGAAAAGATGGGAGTAAACTTCGTGAAGGACTGCATCGTAGGTAAGACCATCAGTGTTGAAGAACTTCAAGCCGAAGGCTACAAGGGAATCTTCGTGGCATCGGGTGCAGGGTTGCCTAACTTCATGAATATCCCAGGTGAAAATAGTGTAAACATCATGTCGTCTAACGAATACCTTACTCGTGTAAACTTGATGGACGCTTCGAACCCTGACACTGATACTCCTATCAATCCCGCCAAGAGCGTAATGGTAGTGGGTGGTGGTAATACCGCAATGGACTCTTGTCGTACTGCTAAGCGTTTGGGTGCCGAAAAGGTATTTATCGTTTATCGCCGTAGCGAAGCCGAAATGCCTGCACGTCTGGAAGAAGTGAAGCATGCTAAGGAAGAAGGTATTGAATTCCTTACACTACATAATCCGTTGGAATATATTGCTGATGAACAAGGTAAGGTAAAACAAGTGGTACTTCAAAAAATGGAATTAGGTGAACCCGATGCTTCAGGTCGTCGTAGTCCGGTTGCTATCCCGGGTGCAACTGTAACTCTTGATATAGACATGGCTGTAGTTGCCGTTGGTGTATCACCCAACCCTATTGTTCCGACTTCTATCAAGGGCTTGGAACTTGGTCGAAAAAATACTATTGCCGTAAATGAAAAGATGCAATCGTCTATTCCAACTATTTTTGCCGGTGGTGATATTGTACGTGGTGGTGCAACCGTTATTCTTGCCATGGGTGATGGTCGCAAGGCTGCTGCTTCTATGCATGAAGAATTAAGCAAATAATTATTTTTATGATAATTATATATGGCCGGCTAATCTTAGTCGGCCATAATTTTTCCTTGTCTCCTTACTTATAGTAACACAAACCAACAAATTCAAACGATAGTCAACAAACACTAATTGTAAGACTTTATAACAAACATTTAACTGCTCTTTAACAATGGCTGATATATCTTTGCGACCGTTAAATAAATAACTACATGATTTTTCGCATCAGCCTTTCTATATTGTTTTGTATATTGGGGATTTTAGCCTCTAAAGCCCAACTCAGCAAACGTGACTCTATCCGCTTGAAGCAATTGTTGGAAGGTGACGAAGAGATCAAACTGAATCCCGAAGCTGTAAAGAATATACAATTCAACTTTGCACCCGACATTAACGAGATGCGAAAACCTAAGATGTCTGAAGAAAAACCATGGATGGAATTCAATAAAAGTCTACCCAAAAATTTCAATGATACCGTACAATGGCGAAAATCTAAATATATCCGCTTACTTCCTTATACCATTTTTACGCAACTGGGCGAAGACCCTGTTAATGATAAAATTATTAAAACTCATAGGGACACGTTACGCATCAAATTGAAGTTTGATTATTTGAAAAAGTATATACCTCAACATCAACCGGTTGTTTCTTTTGATGCTGAGAAATTACTTTATGAGAACTTGACCAAAAGAGGACGTGCTATTCGTAGGAATAGGAAACGTGCAAAAGCATGGAAAATCTATAACGATTATGTACCCACTAAAGAAGATTCCCTAAAATGGTATGGAAACAAAAAGCGCATCACCAAGGACACGCTTACAATATCGGTTGATTCAATCGACCATTATTTCATAAATACAAAGTAAACCGCAAGAATCAAGCAGATAAAAGCAGCCAAATGATTCCAATGTAAGGATTCGCCTTTAAAGAATACGGTAGTAAATACGGTAAAGATAATCAATGTAATTACTTCTTGCATCACTTTAAGTTGCATCAAAGTAAATGGTCCTCCGTTTTCTACAAAACCAATTCGATTGGCGGGAACTTGAAACATATATTCGAAAAAAGCAATACACCAACTGAATGTTACTACACCAATGAGAGGTAAAGAATCAAACCAACTGAAGGTCTGTTTCATTTTCAAATGACCATACCATGCAAAGGTCATGAAGATGTTTGAAATGATCAATAAACCAATTGTCCAAAACGCTTTCATATATTCATTGTTTCTTTTAATTATCTTTTGATGGTAGAAGTTCCTCTTGTACATTCGTCATGCTCCCCCAAAGGCTATAACGTGCTTCTGGATTCAAAGTTTCCAATTGTTTCAGTACTCCTTTCATATCCGAACGATTACTTTGGGTTTCGTAAGGGCAATTCTTTACTTGCTTACGATAGTTACGAACTTCGGCCAGTTCAAGTAAATCGGCTTCATGAACCATACACATGGGACGAATGATGGTCATGTCGAATTTCTTCATAACCAATTTAGGAGGCATGGTACTGAATGCACCTTGAAAAGTAAGATTCATCAATAATGTCTCCAAAATGTCATCCATATGATGACCAAGTGCTATTTTATTACACCCTTGTTCTTTTGCTACGGTAAAAAGAGCCTTTCGTCTGTTCCATGAACAAAGGAAGCAAGGCGATTTGCGAGTATCGGTTGATGGATCAAAACTTGTTTCGTAATGAACAAAAGGTACACCTAATGATTCTGAATATTCCTTCAGATAGTTCAAATCGGCCTGATAAGGAATATTGGTCATACTTACATGTACAGCTACAACAGAAAACTTAGGCTTAAGGATACGAGAACGTTTGGCCAACAGTTCCAATAAGGCTAAAGAATCCTTTCCGCCAGAAAGCCCTATCAAAATCTTATCGCCATCGTCAATCAATCGATATTTGACCACCCCTTTATTAAAACGAGTAGAAATACGACGCATCAACTTGTCCTCTTCTGTAAATGTTGCCATATTTGTTATAAATCGGGTACAAAATTACATGAAAAGAATGATTTTGGAAAAAATTAAGGAAATAGAATTGGGTAAACAATGATAAATTCAATTAATTGTTGTACTTTTGAATTTGTATACGAACATAGAAATGTAAATTATGAAGATGAATAATTACATATCCCTATTTATATTGCTTCTATTTAGTGTTTCTCTTTCCGCACAAAATTTGAAGCAAGCTACCCAACTGTTTGATAAGGGTGAATATGAAAAAGCCAAACCTGCTTTTCAACGATTGGTAAAGTCGGCTCCATCCAATGCTGGTTATAATTATTATTATGGTGCATGTCTCTATGAAACCGGCGATAAAGAAGCTGCCTTTCCATACATTGAAAAGAGTGCCAAACGTAAATACATCAATGCATACCGATATTTAGGAAAACTTTATGCAGATATGTATCATTATGATGAAGCAATCGAGAATTATGAAACGCACATTGAATGGCTGATTGAGAAGAATCGGGATACAGAAATGGCCGAAGCAGAATTGGCTTTTATACGTAAATGTGCCCGAATGTTGAAAGGGGTGGAAAAAGTAACCGTTATTGATAGTTTTGTAGTCAACAAGAGTAATTTCCTCGAAACCTATAAAATTAGCAAGGAATCTGGGAAAATAGCGACTCTACCTGAAATTGCTGGTACTTTATATGAAAATGAGATGGGTAACAAACTGATTTATGCCGATAGCATAGACGATGGAACCATGCAACTCTATACTCAAATCAAGTTGCTTGATGGATGGGGAAAAGCGGAGCCTATCACTTCACTCAATGAATTGGGAAATGTAAACTTCCCCTATTTGATGGGTGATGGAACTACATTGTATTTCGCTTCGGATACAGAAGAAAGTCTGGGAGGATATGATATCTTCATAACCCGTTACGACTCGGAAGACAATGAATATCTGCGTCCCAGTAATGTAGGTATGCCTTTCAACTCAACGGCCAACGACTATATGATGGCTATTGACGAATTCAATAACTTAGGATGGTTTGCATCTGATCGTAATCAGCCACAGGATTCGGTATGCATCTATGTATTTATTCCTAATGCTTCGAAAGAGACCTATAATTATGAAAATACAGATTTACAGACCATTATAGATGCTGCTACGTTAAGAGATATCCGAAAGACATGGGACGATGAAGAGATTATTCAAACATCTCGTAACTTGTTGGCCAAAGTTCTTGAAGGTAATAATGAAAAACAGAAAAAGGAAAGCAGTTTTACATTCATCGTAAACGATTTTGTAACATACGATTCTTTGGAAGATTTCCGTTCGTCCGAAGCGAAGAGACTTTATCAACAACTCATGTCCAAAGAAAAGGAAATAGCTCTATTAGAGAACAAACTTCTTCAACATAGGGAACAATACGCACAAGGAAATGCCCAAATCAAGAAGAACCTCACTCCTATCATTCTCGATTTGGAAAATCAAATTCCTTTGATGAAGGAAGAAATGGATAAACAAATTACTCAAGTTCGTAATCTGGAAATTCAGAAAATAACGAAATAACCCTTAAAGACCTAACAATTATGGCAACACTTATTATTGCAGGACTTATCATCGCAGGATTCCTTCTTTTTATCATTGAAGTGTTCCTCATTCCTGGTATCAGCATTGCAGGTATTGCATCGGCGGCATGCATCCTTTATGCCAACTATTATGCATTCGATACATTGGGTACCGTACCAGGCCTTATCACATTAGCCATTTCGGCCATAGGTATCATTGCCATCACCATTTGGTTTATGCGTTCAAAGACGGTAGATAAACTCTCGTTGAAAAAGAGCATTGACTATCGTCCCGAACCGCTGAAAGGACTTGATTTAAAGCCCGGTGACAAGGGTGTAGCCCTTACTCGTCTTGCACTAATTGGTAATGCCGAATTTAACGGACATATCATCGAAGTACGCTCGTCGGATGGATTCATCGACGAAAAATGTGACATCCAGGTGGAACGTATCATGGATGGCATTGTGATGGTGCAAAAAGCATAATTTGCAAACCGTCGAGTTGTGATAAAGAAAACGGCGGTTTACGAAGTAGAAAACGACGGTTTATAACCAAGAAAACGACGTATTTTAAATATTAAGTTTATAGATAAGAATTATTCATTTTAAAACATACACTTATGATTGAACCGAACATCATTCCGTACATTCTCATTGGTGGTGGAGTTATCTTTATTTTCATTTTCTTCCACTATGTACCTTTCTTCCTTTGGTTAAGTGCCAAGGTTTCGGGAGTTGACATTTCATTGATTCAACTTTTCTTGATGCGTATCCGTAATGTACCTCCTTATGTAATTGTTCCTGCCATGATTGAAGCTCACAAAGCAGGTCTGAGCAACATTACACGCGATGAACTCGAAGCTCACTACATGGCCGGTGGACACGTAGAAAAAGTAGTTCATGCATTGGTATCTGCATCAAAGGCCAATATTGATCTTTCTTTCCAAATGGCAACCGGTATCGATTTGGCCGGACGTGATGTATTCGAAGCTGTACAAATGTCGGTTAATCCGAAAGTAATTGATACTCCAGCTGTTACAGCTGTAGCAAAGGATGGTATCCAGCTTATTACCAAAGCACGTGTAACCGTTCGTGCCAACATCCGTCAGTTGGTAGGTGGTGCCGGTGAAGATACCATTTTGGCTCGTGTAGGCGAAGGTATTGTATCGTCCATCGGTTCATCCGAAAACCATAAGTCGGTATTGGAAAATCCGGATAGCATCTCCAAACTGGTGCTTCGTAAAGGTTTGGATGCCGGTACTGCATTCGAAATCCTCTCCATTGACATCGCCGATATCGATATAGGTCGTAACATTGGTGCTGCTCTTCAGATTGACCAAGC
>CAZJFI010000106.1:0-5688 GCA_964545265.1 uncultured Phocaeicola sp. | reverse complement strand
TTTATATCCGTTTGGGTAATCGTGCCCGTGGTCCCAAGGAACTTCCCGTTTCTGTAGTTCGTAGAGTCAAGCTTAGTAATATTACCGTAAAGAATGCCGATTGTCGTTATGCTTCCATTCTTTTTGGTCTTGAAGGACATCCTATTGAAGACGTTACACTTAGTAATATCTATATTCAGTATAAAGGTGGCCTCACTATGGATGATGTCATTCACCAACGCGGAGCCAATCCTTTCTTTACTCGTGTCAATTCTGCTGCTCATGGTACTCGCCAATCGGGTGGTGAACAGGAACCGGAAAAGCCGGGTAGACCAGATCCTTTTGATGTACCTGATATGGAAAAGGGTTATCCTGAACCTTCGTCACATGGTGTTCTTCCGGCTTATGGCTTGTTCATTAAGCATGCCAAGAATGTACGTGTAGATAAAGTTGAGTTCGAAACACTTCAAGAAGACAAACGTCCTGCCATTGTTTTGATGGATGTGGATGGAATCAAGTTTACCGAAGTGGAAGTGGATAAGTCTGTAGAGGCTCCCTATTTCGTATTGAAGAATGTTCGTAATTTCCAGGTAGAGGACTTTGTAGGTGTAAAGGATAAAAATATAACTTCGGCTGAGAATCAGGAGATTTATAAATAATGTTTATGCATATCATTATTATTCTATAAACAAACCATTTAATTAGGAAAGAAAATGAATACATCCAAAGCGAAGAAAAGTGTGCAAGTAGGCATCGGTGGTGTCGTAGTTATTGGTATTATCATACTCTGTCTTACGATGTTTGCCATTGAACGTATCGATTCAGGGCAAACCGGTATTATTGTAAATTTGGCAGGGAGTGAACGTGGGGTAGACGATGCCAAGGTAGAAACCGGATGGGTATTCTATAACCGATTCACCAAACAATTATTTGAATATCCTGCGTTTGCGCAGATTGTAGATTATGAACCTTTCGATATTCAAGACAAGAAAGGAACTATTTTCAAAACCGACCCAACGATTGAATATTACATTGAACGTGAAAATGCCAAGGTAGTGTTCTTGCGTTATCGAAAAACAACCCATGAGTTGGAACAATCCGTTATCTTGACCGAAGTAAAGAATGCCTATAAGGACATTGCCGGATTGTACGAAACAGATTCACTTATCAACAACCGTCCGGCTTTTGAAAAAGAAGTGGAAACATTGTTGATTGAACGACTCAGCCAGCGTGGTTTTACTTTCAGTAATATTCAGTCGTCGGTTAAGCCGAATGATGTACTTCAGGCTGCTATTGACGAAAAGAATACAGCGGTTCAGAATGCATTGAAGGTGGAAAACGAAAAGAAGGCTGCCATTGCCGAAGCCGAAAAGGTGGTAGCTGCAGCCAAAGGTAAAGCCGATGCAAATCGTATCTTGCAGGAGTCCATTACACCAGAATTGATTCAATTGAAAGCTGTAGAGAAGTGGGACGGTAAATTACCGCTTTCTACCAGCGGAAATACGTTGCCTTTCTTGGAATTAAAGTAAAATGAACATTGCTTTAAAAATGTTTGTTAATTATTAAAGCTATATTCTTTTGAATTGCTTTTTATGTTACCTTTGTAGGGTATAATTATCCAAATGAAAAATATCGTCATACTCATATCGTTTTTAGTATTGTTTCTTCTTGGTGGAGAAGCCGTGAAAGGGCAATCCTTTGAGAAGGATAGCGTGGAGTATGTACAGTCGGGTTCTGCAGAAGGATGTGTGTGGCAAGCAGATGTCCTTCTGCCTATAACCAATCGTCCTTCCGGCGATATGTTTTTTTCGGATGTCCAGTCTTTGGCCCGTCAGTTGAGTGTGCGTACAGAACGTATGCTTCGCTTGAGTTTGGCTCAAAGCAAATGGTATTCCAAGATGTTGATGCGTAAAGTTATCCAGTGTAAGGATAAGCTAACCCAGCACATTTCTCATCAGTTTACTTCTATTCGGTCCTTGTCATGGGAAACGGTATCCGAATACTATGTATTTGGAATCAGACATATTTTGATTTAGCGGATTCTTTTGTTAGGTTTATTGTATCTTCATAGCTACCGTTATGAGGAATGTATTATTGTATCTTAATCAAACAAAAGTATTTATTATGAATCAAACTATTACGGCAGACGTCCGTTTGTTGTCTGCATCGCATCCACATATAACTAAACATACCAGTGTTTTCTCGTTGATGGTCTCTTCTTTTATAGCTTTGGCTGGAGTAGCCGTTATTCTCATTGCGTTGGATTTGGACCAATCAGCTTCCACGTTATGTATGAGCCTGCTTACTATAGGTACTATCTTGTTTTTAATAGCCTTATATCGTTTCTTCTGGAAGAGTAAGGAGATGATTTATTTACCGACAGGTAGCAGTGTAAGGGGAGGTTGTTGTTATCTGGATATAGACCATCTGCAACAAATGCACGAATTATTGGAGCAAGGTGAATTTGAAACTTTAAAGAATGTACCTGTCAAGATGAGTGGAAACGCACGATTGGATTATATGGTTTCCAAAGACGGTAAGTTTGCCGCTGCTCAATTATACCGTTTTATACCTTATACTTATGAGCCGTTTTCTCGTGTCTATTATTATACCGAAGCCGATGCTGCTTCGTTTACTCGCAGACTGAATACCGGAAACTTTTGATTTTTAATATGACTCTTTATGTTATGAATAAGGGGGATACTGTCTGCGAAGATGGGATTCTCCTGCTTAAGACGTTAATGTGATAAATTGTTGGGTGGGGTTAGTCGTTGATGATTGGCCCCATTTTTAGTGTTTTTAACTTGGAATGAAGTAGGAATTAGGCCGAAAACCGTATTTTTGTCCCAACAAATAAAGGTTCAAATGAAGAAATTAGCAATATTATTTCTTGCTGTAGCTACATTAACTTCGTGTTATACCAGTAGAATGCAGGGAAGTCCGGCTGCTGTATCGGCCGGTGCTTCTATCGGTGGGGTATTGGGCTCTATCGTAGGCGATAGGGCAGGTGGTTATCATGGGTCACAGTTTGGTGCCCTGTTGGGTACTGTTGCAGGTGCGGCTGTAGGTAATGCGGTAACCACTCCTCGGAAAGAAAAAGATTACACCGAAGAGTATGCCTATCAGGAAAATCGTCCGTCAGAATCCTATTATGCTCCTTCGGGTTTACAGATTACGAACATCCGTTTTATTGACGAGAATCGCAATCAAGCTATTGATGCTGGAGAAAAATGCAAGTTGATATTCGATATTGTAAACGATGGCGAAGTTGCCGCATACAATGTTACACCTATTGTAGAGGAAGTTTCGGGTATGAAGCACCTCATTGTTTCACCTTCGGCGCAGATTTCATACATGCCGGTGGGTAACCGTATCCGTTATACAGCCGTAGTACAAGGAGAAAAACGATTGAAATCGGGCGAAGCGGTATTTCGTGTCTATACCTCGGAAAGTAATGGGGCTTTGAGCGATTCGCATGAATTTGCTATACCAACTCATAAGAGAAGCAAATAATTGGTAAAGAACTTATAATAAGGCTTCTAATTATCGTGTCATTTTTCGGACTTTGTCCGAAAAATGACATAGTATATGAATTACATACGTTCTCCTTATTAAAGATCTTCAACGGTCTTGCTCGTAATCTCTTGGATTTCTTTCAGTGTCAAGTCGCCAATGATAGAAATGATGGTAAACTCATTCTTTTCATCGGTTATTAGGACAAACTCACTGTTCCCTTTCTTGCGTTCCTTGAAATAGATGGTAGTCTTTTCGCCATCTTCGCGTACACGCATCAGTTCTTCGTAGCCGTTCTTGGTATTGATGTCCTTGGTCTCTTTGCGCAATTGTTCAATGATGGGAGCTTCGTCACTGGATAGAATTTGTATGTTGTCCAGTCGGCTGGCAATGTTCCCTACATTCACTCCATTTATTTTGCCCGACATGTTGGGAAACATATTGAGCATACTTTTGGTAATGTAAACGGAGCTTACCCCGTCCATTTCGGCATACTTGTCAAAGAAAGATTGTTGGGCGCGGCCGAATAAAGTGCCGATTGCCAACAGTAGGGTTAGGATGTATATACGTTTCATATTATTCATTGATTTTATTCAGTTGCTTTTGGATATTCTTTTCTACTCTCTCGGTGGTTTCATGAAGAGTTCCCATTTGCTTCATCCCCTTGTTCAATGCTATGGAAAACTGCGCCAATGCCTTTTGAGCTTCTACGTATGCCTCTTCGGGAGTGGCACAAGTATCTTTTCTCGTATGATTAGGTTCATAAAGATACCATCCGAAAGATACTACTATCAAAAAGCTGGCGGCAATACTTCCTATCCATTGCAGATGGCGGATGCGGGTACCCCGCTGTATCTTCAAGGTACGTTGCTCTTGCGTTTCCCAAGTGTCGATAGCTTTCGAAAGTCGTTCTTCCAATCCTTCGGGAATAGTCTCTTCATTCATTGAAGCTTGCAATTGTAGGAACATCTCCTTTTCGGCCAGCAGATGGGCGGGCACTTCTTCCTCGGTAAAGAAACGTTTCAGTTCCTTTTCTTCGGTTTCTGTGGTCTCGGCGTTGTAGTAACGCTCAAGCAGTTGGTTTATTCTATCTACATTCATAATTCCTCATTGCATTGAATTGTTCACGTATCTTTTTTCTTGTCCGGCTCAGTAGCACCCGGATGTTGACGGGCGAAAGGCCGGTAGCTTGTTCTATCTCTTCCATGGAGCAGTCGTTTACATCCCGCATCACGATGACTTGCCGTTGTTGGTGGGGGAGTGAGTGGATAATCCGTTTCACCTGATTCACTTCATCCTTCAGTTCCACTTCACGCATCAGACTATTCTCTCCCGCTATGTTCAGTTCCTCGGGCGGACGGTTGTCTTCTTCTATGTGCGAAGCCCTTAATGCATCCATGCAGAGGTTCTTGGTCAATGTCACGCAGTACGCCTCCATGTTTTCGATGTTTGGCGGTAGTTCCTCCCGTTTCTTCCAGAGTTTCAGATAAGTTTCCTGTACCATATCCTCGGCATCCTGGGCATTCCCCATCAGTCGGAAGGCTACCCGATAGAGCTTTGGGTGATAAGGCAGAAACCTCCGTTTAAAATCATTTGCGTCCATCAATCATTATTTTGTCATTGTCTATTATGGCTTGTATATCATCTTTCTTGATGTTCCCTTTTATCATAACGAGGGCGCAATCGCCTTTCCCGGTGGTCATTACCAGTAGTTCGCGAACGGTGTCATCCTTCATCTTGGCAATGATTTTCACGTTCTCGCCGTCTTCCTTCGCTTGCAACCAAGTTTCGTATCCGTTCAGGTTCAGTTTGGCTACTTCCTTGGTAAAACGTTCCTTCACTTTCTCCGAGCATTCTTCCAGATCGAGTACTTTTACCGAGTTGACTCCTTTGATAAGTGGGTTGCTCTTGTCGTCCTCGTCCATAAACAAGCGGGCAAACTTCATCAACAGAGGTGAAACGCTGACGCTTTCCACTCCCTTTTCGTCTTTAAAGTAATTGTATAACGCATCCACGTTTTGTGCAACTCCCGTCTGGCAAGCCATGACTACGATAAAAGCAAGTATAATTTTTTTCATGATTCTTTTGTTTTTCATTGTTTATTCATCTTTTCTCCGAAGCGCTTTCAATGACATAGACGGGAGCCCGCCGGGATTTGTTACAAAGATAAGGAGGATTTTTAGTTCTGGTTTCTTG
>CAZJFI010000105.1:0-5746 GCA_964545265.1 uncultured Phocaeicola sp. | reverse complement strand
CAGTACTAAAAGTAAGTGTACTTTCAACACAATCACGGTCGATATAGTCTCCCCACTCAGAGTTACCACTGGGCTGGTTATCAAAACGGATAGCACCATATTCCACATAACCGGCATCACCACGCTCAACGTCAGCACAAAGAATAAGAGCAAAGTTCTTGTAAGTATTCGACGCTGAAGGGTTAATATTAAGATTAAACTGTGCAATCCATGTCTCACCATCAGGAATTACATAATACTTTGAAAAACTTGCCCACCAACCGGAACTATAATCCGTATTACCGATAGTATATACGTCTTCCTCCAGACCTTCTATTTCTGGTACTTCTACATTCTGATTAGCATTACTGATAGAATCAACTTTCTCGGCAATCCAATTGGGAGCATCCACATTGTATAGGTCGCCTCCCTCGCAACTGTTCAGTACCAACAGACCAAGGGCAGCGGCACAGAAGACGGATGCTATTTTATTCAGATGTCTCATAATCTTTTAATTTAAATGGTTTGTTTCCTAAATTATAAATCAACCACAGGATGAACTGTCCAACCTTTTCCTGTCGAGTAACTTGCATTACTTGTACTATAATTAGCGGAGTTACCAACTAGATTAGGATTGTCATTCAAAGTACCCTGATATATAGGCAAGAATTCATGACCTTGAATCCATGAGTCATAAGAACTCTTACTGCATGAACTATATTCAACAGGATCCTTAATAGTATAATCGTACTCACCGGACTTGGTCCAGAAATTGAATGCACCATGTTCCTTCAACTGCTGCAAACGGTCGGCGCTATAGAAGAATCCCCAACGGATGAGATCCCATCCACGACCGAATTCACAACCAAATTCCTTTGGACGTTCCACATTGGCAATCTGTTCAAACAACTTGTCCTTTGAATTGAAGTTGGCAAGTTGCAAACCAGCCAAACCGGCACGACTACGAACTTCATTAATCCAATCAATAGCCTGTTGTGTAGGACCGTTCACTTCATTTTCACACTCAGCAGCACGAAGTAACACATCAGAATAACGCATCAAACGTAAATTGATACCACACTTCAAACCGGTAACAACTTTGTCATAAAGACCGGTACGCAAATTGGTCCACTTGGCAATAGGCAATCCTCCGTAAGCATTGTTAGTCACAATAGGCGCATCGGCTGTCATCTGCTGTGTATAAGCTACATTACCATATTCAAAACCATCCCATTCAGTTTCATAAGTACCGATAGTCCAATAGAGACGTGGGTCAAGGCTTCCGCTGGTAGTGCGTTCGGCTTTGAACAAGTTGTAAAGCCAAGGTGAAGCCGAGAGGTCAGCCCATCCACCACAATCACCAGGACCGAAATTACTTTCAATAGCATGCCCCTGTGTAGCGTTCGGACTGGTATTGACCGGTGTCCATTCATCGTCAGTACCTTGAGTACCATAATCAAGGAATTGTACTTCGAACAAACTTTCATCGTTGTTTTCGTAAGCAGCACCTTCACGGAAATTATCGCCATAGTTGGCCATCAATTTATAAGAGCCATACTTTTTGTTGATTATATCCTTCAGAATCACAAGAGCTTCACTATATTTATGGCGTTGCATCAACACGCGTGCATAATAACCGGCAGCAGCACCACAAGTAGCACGACCTGTTGACCATTCACCACCTGCATCACGAGACGGGAGCAACGACATTGCTTCGTAAAAATCGGCTTCTACTTGATCAAGTACCAAATCGAATTGAGCATTAGGATCGGCTACATCACCATTTGAGCAATAAAGGCCATCCAAAGAAGAATACTGGCTATAATCAGTAATCAATGCCGGATTCTGATAGAGCATGGCCAAATTATAATAAGCCAATCCGCGAATAAATAGCGCCTGTCCTTTGATGCGTTGCATCTGTTCGGAAAGCTGCGCATCGTCTTCGCCACAACGGGAAAGAACATAGTTACATACATTGATTGTGTAATACCAGTCACGCCATGACCACTGACCAATTTCATCAGTGATAGGTTCATTCAAATCATCAAAAGGCATGTACCATACCTGAGAAGAATTCCAAACTTCGTCGCCACGACATACATCAATGTTGTAACCGACACGGGCATAAGTTCCCTCCATTCGGATATGGTTGTAAGCGGCAATGACGGTTTCCTCCAATTCGCTGGCTGTCAAACCGAATGTACCGGTTGTCTGTTGGTTGGGGTTCGTCAATTCCAACTTATCTTCGCACGACGTCAGCGTGCCAAGGCCCAGCAAAAGGGCCAGTGAAAATTTATATAGTTTCATATTCTATTCTTATTATTGTATATCTATACTTGCAAGTTCTTAGAATGAGAAGAGGACACCACACATAAAGCTACGTGCACTTGGGAATGAACAGAAGTTATATCCCGGAGTAAACGTACCACCGGCATAGTCCACATTATATCCGTTGTAACCTGTAAATGTGTAGAGGTTCTGGGCTGAAACATAAAGACGTACATTGTTTACATAACCATGGAACCACTGATCGGGGAAGTTATAACCTAATTCAATGTTGGCAATCTTCCAATAAGCCGCATTTTGAATCTTACGGCTGCTGAAGAGGTCGTTCCAAGCCAAAGTCGCATTGTTGGCTGCGTATGTACGAGGAACATTGGAAATGTAAGTATCACCATCCCATTGGTTTGCAGCAAGCATAGCCACGTCCTTGTTTCCATAACCATAACAAGAATTCAAACTGTTATAGATGTCATCGGCTACATGATAGTTCAAAGCACCGAATGTAGAAATACTCAAGTCGAAGTTCTTGTATTCCAAGTGCGCACTTAAACCGAAGTTGATTTTTGGCAGACCGCTACCAAGCACCGTCTGGTCATCACCATTGATTACACCGTCATCGTTGATGTCCTTATAAAGACAGTCGCCTACATTGGCTCCTTCCTGAGTAGGATGATTGTCAAGATCGGCCTGTGTACGGGCTATACCTTCGTAAACCCAACCATAGAATTTACCGATCTCTTCACCTACATAAGTGGCATATGCACCGGTAATGTATTTTTCGGTGCCGAAACCAAGCGAAGTTACCTTGTTCTTCAAAGTACTTACGTTGGCACTGATTTGATGCTTCAACGGATGGTCGTTGTTACGGTAAGTCAAAGAGAATTCGAAACCACTGTTTTCCATAGAAGCGGCATTCATGGTCACGGTTGAATTGGCAACACCGGCACTGGCAGGAACAGGAACACTATAAAGCAAATCTTCTGAAGTATTCTTATACCATTCAGCAGTGAATTCAATACGATTATTCAAGAATGCCAAATCGATACCCACGTTAGCAGTCTTCTTCTTTTCCCATGCGATATTTTCATTAACGAATGTAGACACAGCCGAACCGGTCACCGCATTGTTACCGAAACTATAGGTCATGTTGTTACGAGCCAATGTGGCCAAGTATGCGTATTCACCAATATTCTCATTACCGAGTACACCATAACTACCACGAATCTTGAACATATTGACTACATCACGGTTGAATGGGAAGAAGTTTTCCTTATCAAAACGCCAACCAAGTGATACAGACGGGAAAGTTTCCCAACGGATGTCTTTGGTCAAACGGGAACTACCATCACGACGAACTACAGCAGAAAGAAGATATTTGCCGTCGAAGTCGTAATTCAAACGAGCAATATACGATGCAAGTGCATGTTTGTATTCCCACGATTCTGAATATGTGTCTCCCGCATTTTGGAGTTGCAAGAAGTAAGGTTCAGAGAAATTGACACCCCAACCGGTCTGTGTGTGGGTATTTTCTTCTTCATAAGTCTGACCTACTACAAGATTCACATGATGCTTTCCCATAACACCATCATAAGTCAAGGTGTTTTCAATCAAAGCATCTGAATAAGTACGGGTAGCTTCAGTTAATTTTTCATTACTCTTATCAAGATATACACGGTTACTCTGTATCCATGCAGGAATCCAAGTCTTGTCCTTTGCATAAGTCTTGCTATATGACAAATTGAGTTTGTAGTTCAAACGATGGTTTTTACTCTTGATTCCAAGCATTTCTAAAAGGTCAACATCAGCAGAGCCTGTACCTACGAAACGGTCCACAATGGTATTACGTGTAAGCAACGTATTAACCAGCAACGGATTAGAAGCCGATATATCACCATGAATGGTATCATAGTAAACACCGAAACCATAAGCATCGTAATTGAAGCTGCTGGCAGAACCCACTACATCATCAAGCACCCATGTAGATTCATCGTATGCTTTGATGGTAGGTTGCATCAACAAGGTACCGCGAAGTACATTGGTAACATCACCGTAAAGACCTTGGACATATTCAGATGCATTAGACAAGCCCATACCATCTTGATTGGAATGTGAATAAACGATACCTGTACGGAACTTGATGAACTTGGTATCCATCGTATTGTTTACGCGGGCTGTATAACGTTCGTAGTTAGGACCTGCACCTTCAAGAGTACCTTTTTGGTTAAAGTAGTCAAGACCGATATTATAAGTACTATTAGCACTACCACCACTAAAATTCACGTTGTGATTCTGACGGATACCAGTCTTGAACACTTCATCAAACCAATCGGTGTTTGTATTGTCCATAAATTTATATTGGTTGGCAGAACCACTTACCAAACTATAACCTCCCGGAAGCGGAGTACCTGAGTTGGCACAAGCCTGACCGAGATAAGTACTGTATTGGTCGGCATCCATTACATCATATACTCCCTTGGAAATCAAATCGACACCAAAGTAACCTTTATAATCCACTTTCAGAGGTTGGTCTTTCTTACCTCCTTTGGTTGTAATAATTACCACACCGTTAGCTGCACGAGAACCATAGATAGCACCGGCTGATGCATCCTTCAACACCTGAATAGTTTCAATATCATTCGGAGAAAAGTCGCGGATAGAAGTACCCATAGGCACACCGTCAACTACATACAAAGGTGAAGTATCACCAAACGAACCGATACCGCGGATACGAACAGTCGGGTCGGCACCCGGTTGACCGTCAGAGGTAATCTGCACACCGGCTACCTTACCTTCCAACATCGTAGAGATGTTAGAATTGGAAGTTCTTTTCAATTCTTCGGTATTTACGATAGATACAGAACCGGTCAAATCTGCCTTTTTCTGCACACCGTAACCAATGACTACTACTTGGTCAAGTACCTGAACATCAGATTCCAATTGAATCTGGTTCAAGACTGCACGACCACGAACTGCAATTTCACGATCCTTGTAACCTACAAAACTCACTACGAGAGTGGCATTGGCCGGAACATCCATTGAAAAATTACCGTCTAAGTCAGTAACAACACCGCCTTCGGCATTCTTCAACCGGATGGTTGCACCAATGAGTGGCTCTCCATCCTGATCTACAACTTGGCCACTGACCTTAATGGTCTGCTGCTGTTGCACGGATGCCACCGCAGGAACAGGACAGGCTGTAAAACCTACCATCGTACCCCAAAATAGCATCGCAGAGAATAATACATGTTTTCTCATTGTAATTGATTTTAGATTTGGATAATTTAATATAATTATTAATGTTGACCGGATTATATGTCCGGCATGAACCGGTAAGATGTCAATGTGAAATAATCATTGTGACATATAGTATTTTTCTTTTGTCTTCATAATACAGTTTTTTAGGTTTATTGTTAATAAATACGATTATTAATGATGCAAATTTAAAAGATGTTAGAAAATAGGACGTGGATAAAAAAACACTTAA
>CAZJFI010000104.1:0-5780 GCA_964545265.1 uncultured Phocaeicola sp. | reverse complement strand
GAGCTTCAGGATGAATTCTATAAAAGAATACCCTGCAAAGTCTGTTAATATCAGATAAATCCTTTATACTCCACCGCAGTACGATAAAACTGCAATGGAGTACCATTGTACTGCGGTGGAGTTTAATCGTACTGCGGTGGAGTACGAATAAATCAAAGGCTGTGTTTGACGAATTTAGACCAATCAAATCACTAATATACAAGGATTTATAAAATTCCATCGCTTTTATATCCTTTATCCTGTTATCTTGATTAGCACAGTCTTTTTGGAATATGTGTAGGTAAGGTGTGTAGGTAGCTATCTTACACACCTTACCTACACACTCTAACTTATTGATTGTCAGTAGTGAGTGTAAGATGCAAGTAAAATCAAGAAAAACTATTTGTGGAAAGAGCTTTTTATTAACGGCTCAGCTAACTTTTGTTTAACTATAGTAAGGGCTATCTCGAAAGGGATAGCCCTTTTAAAATATAAAAATGAATGATTGCACATGATACTTGAACGTTTTTTATTGTATATCTCTGTTTTTTTCTCTTAATTTGTACATTGGCTTTAATATAGAATAGTATGAAAACAAAAGAATGGTTGGTGCTTTGTGGAATGATGCTGTTGAGCGCTGCTTCACATGTATCTGCTCAAGATTTACGTGAACGCAATTATTATTATGAAATCCTGGAACCGAATCATGCACAGAAAGAAAAGGTAGAAGGATTTGCTTCGGAAAGAGTCAAGGAATCTTTGGATAGAGGATACGACTATTCCTGCGAATGATCGTAAACCCACTCTCATGAGTGACAGACAATATCGGTTGGCCATTGCGTGGCAGAATGTAGCCTATAACCAACCGCCTCATACCAGTTTTTGAAACAATTAAAACAAATAAAGATGAAGAAATTAAGTATTTTATTGGGAGGTCTTTTGATATTGACAGGTAGTTTGGCATTGCAAGCCCAAGCTCCTAAAAGAACGCAAGGAAGACCTGATAAGGTCGCAGGTCCGATGAAGGATGTGAATTTGGTTATTGACAATACTTTGGATAGCTTGAACAAAGCCCGCACGGTTCGTCCCGAAGCCGGTTCCAGCCGTAAGGGGGATAATCCGGTGTTGTTCCTGGTAGGTAACTCGACTATGCGTACCGGTACATTGGGTAACGGTAATAATGGTCAATGGGGTTGGGGATATTATACCCAGGAATATTTTGATGAAAACCAAATTACCGTAGAAAATCATGCGTTGGGTGGAACCAGTAGCCGTACTTTCTATAACCGTTTGTGGCCGGATGTGCTGAAAGGAATCCGCAAAGGTGACTGGGTTATCATTGAATTGGGACATAATGACAATGGTCCTTATGATAGTGGACGTGCCCGTGCTTCCATTCCTGGTATTGGAAAGGAAACATTGGATGTCACTATCAAGGAAACCGGTGTTCAGGAAACTGTATATACCTTTGGGGAATACATGCGAAAGTATATCCGTGACATTAAAGCAAAGGGTGCTCATCCGATATTGATGTCACTTACTCCGCGTAATGCTTGGGAAGATGCTGATAGTACCATCATTACCCGTGTGAACAAAACATACGGCTTGTGGTCCAAGCAAGTGGCCAAGAAGGAACGCATTCCTTTCATTGACTTGAATGAAATTACCGCGCAGAAGTTTGAAAAGTTCGGTAAGGAAAAGGTAAAGACCATGTTCTATTTGGATAGAATCCATACCAGTGCATTCGGTGCACGTGTTAATGCGGAGTCTGCAGTAGAAGGTATCCGTAATTGCAAAGGATTGAAATTGGCCAAATACTTGAAACCGGTTGAAAAGGATACCATTACCGGAGCATCTCGTAAAAAGGGTTGTCCTGTATTGTTCACTATAGGTGACAGTACTGTAAAGAATGCCGATAAGAATCCGGATGATATGTGGGGCTGGGGAAGTGTGATTCATGAATTGTTTGACTTGAATCGTATAACCGTTGAAAATCATGCAATGGCCGGTCGTAGTGCCCGGACATTCTTGGATGAAGGTCGTTGGGATAAGGTATACAATGCTTTGCAACCCGGTGACTTTGTGCTGATTCAGTTCGGTCATAATGATATAGGTGATATCAATGTGGGTAAAGCCCGTGGTGAGTTGAAAGGTGCAGGCGATGAAAGTAAGGTGTACTTGATGGAAAAAACTGGTAAGTATCAGGTGATTTATACGTTTGGCTGGTATTTGCGTAAGTTCATCCGCGATGCACAGGAAAAGGGAGCTATTCCTATTGTGCTGAGTCATACTCCTCGTAATATGTGGGATAATGGTCAGATTATCCGCAATACATCCTCGTTCGGAACTTGGACAAAAGCTGCAGCAGAAGCTACAGGTGCCTATTATGTGGACTTGAATCAGATAACAGCAGATAAGTTGCAGGAAATAGGTTATGAAAAAGGCTTACGTTTGGTAGGAGAATATTTCAAGAGAGACCATACGCATACATCTTTGAAGGGAGCCAAGCTGAATGCAGAAAGTATAACCGAAGGCTTGAAAGCTGTGGAATGTCCGTTGGCCAATTATTTGAAATAACTATTTGGTTAACCATGAGAAAATTTAGACATAGGATTTTTGCTACAATTTTCCATGCTTATGTACGTTATTACATGGGTGGATTATAGTAAAAATTGTATCTTTGACGGAAAATTTTGTAACAAAAGGTATATCATGAAAAACGAAAGAAAACGCTTGAGTTTGGTGCTCTCATTTTGTATGGCTTTTGCCGGATTGGCATTGCAGTCATGTCAGGAAGCTGCACCTCAGATGCAGAAAGACAAGTTGAATCGTGGGGTTGTAGCAGTTAGAGAATCTTCGGAACATGTTATTATCTCTTGGAGATATTTGTCTTCCGACCCGTTGAACACTTCGTTCAATGTTTATAGGGATGGAGAGAAGATTGCAGAAGTGCCGGCAAACCAAGGAACGTTCTATAAGGACACTTATGCCGGAACACAAAAGGCTGTTTATGAAGTAAAGGCTGTTGTCAATGGTAAGGAAAAAGAAACGGTAGAAGGTGTATATACGTTGCCCGAAAATGCTCCGTTGGGATATTTGAATATCCCACTTGATATTCCGGCCGAAGGGATTACTCCTGCAGGGGATTCGTATACATACAATGCCAATGATGCATCCATGGGGGATGTGGATGGTGACGGACAGTATGAAATTATCTTGAAGTGGGATCCATCCAATGCTCATGACAATGCACACGATGGTTATACCGGTAATGTCTATTTTGATTGCTATCGGTTGACCGGTGAAAAGCTTTGGCGTATTGATATGGGAAAGAATGTCCGTGCTGGCGCTCATTATACACAGTTTATGGTGTATGACTTGGATGGTGACGGATGTGCAGAAATCGTAATGAAGACTTCGGATGGTACGGTAGATGGTACGGGAGTGGTTATAGGTGATGCTTCGGCCGACTATAGAGAACCAGGAGATACTGCTGCATTGAAGGCACGCTTGCAACAAATGGCTTCGCAACCAAAGAAAGATATGCGTCCAAGAGATGCCGGAATGGGACAGAGAAGACCTCAAATGCCTCCACGTAAACCTACACCTCCTAATCAAGGACGTATTTTGACAGGTAACGAATACCTGACTGTATTCAATGGATTGACCGGAAAGGCTATGCAAACTATCGACTATGTCCCTCAACGTGGACGTTTGGAAGATTGGGGAGACAATCGTGCCAATCGTTCCGATCGCTATTTGGCTGCTGTGGCTTATTTGGACGGCCTTCGCCCCAGTGTGATTATGTGTAGAGGCTATTATACCCGTGCGGTATTGGCTGCATTCGATTGGGATGGAAAAGAATTGAAGCAACGTTGGGTATTTGATACAAAGCAACCGGGTAATGAAGCCTACGAAGGACAAGGAAACCACAATCTTCGTGTTGCAGATGTAGATGGTGACGGATTCGATGAAATTGTTTATGGCCAATGTGCCATCGATCACGATGGTACAGGATTGTATTCTACGGGTATGAATCACGGAGATGCCATGCACCTCACCAAGTTCAGCCCGGATATGGAAGGTTATCAAGTATGGGGATGTCACGAAAACAAAAAGGATGGAACCAGCTTCCGCGATGCAGCTACAGGTAAGGTTATTTTCCAAGTTAAATGTCCAAAAGATGTAGGCCGTTGTATGGCTGCTGACATTGATCCTAATAATCCTGGCTTGGAAATGTGGTCATGGGAAACAAATGGTCTTCGCAACATAAAGGGAGAAGTCATTAATCCGGAATTGCAAGGCTTTTCTGCCAATATGGGCTTATGGTGGGATGGCGATCTGTTGCGCGAATTGTTGGATAGAAATGCAGTTAGCAAATATGATTGGAACGAGAAAGTTTGTAAACCTTTGCAAGTGTTTGAAGGTACGGTATGGAACAATGGCACCAAGATGAATCCTTGTCTGCAGGGCGATATGATTGGTGACTGGCGTGAAGAAGTTTTGTATCGTACAGAAGACAACTCGGCATTACGCTTGTATGTTTCGACCATTCCCACCGATTACCGTTTCCATACGTTCTTGGAAGACCCGGTTTATCGCATCAGTATTGTTACACAGAATGTGGCGTATAACCAACCTACTCAGCCTGGTTTCTACTTTGGTGCCGATTTGAAGGAAGGTATTTTTAGAGGATATGAATTTAAATAAATAAGATATTATGAAGAAAATAGGATTATTAGGAATGATGGGGGCGCTGGTGCTTGCTACATCGTGTACTCCTACTACAGAGAAAAAGCAAGAAATAAATGACTCCAACACTCCTTTGCACTTGTTGCAACCGGATTACAAAGTTCCTTATGGAGTACCTGCGGTAGAAGCCATTAAGGCGGATATGGATAGAGTGCTTCGTTATCTGGAAGATTGCACTCCTACACGTGTGGTAAACAAGAATACCGGTGAAGTAATTACCGACTATACCAAGATTGATGCTGATGCACAATTGGAACGCGGAACTTTCCGTTTGGCCAGTTATGAATGGGGCGTAACATACTCCGCTATGTTGGCAGCTGCTGATGCTACCGGCGATAAGGCATATATGGATTATGTAACCGACCGTTTCAAATTCTTGGCAGAAGTGGCTCCACATTTCCGTAAGATAATGGAAGAGGGTGGAGAGTTAGATGGACAAATGAGACAAATCCTCGATCCTCGTGCTTTGGACGATGCTGGTGCGGTATGTGCAGCTATGGTGAAGGCGCAAATGAAAGATTCTTCATTGGACTTGAATGCTCTCATCCAAAATTATATGGACTTTATCATGAATGGTGAATATCGGTTGGCTGATGGTACTTTTGCCCGTACTCGTCCGTTGTACAATACATTGTGGCTCGATGATATGTTTATGGGTATCCCTCCGGTAGCATGGTATTCCTGTATTGCCGGTGACGAACAAAAGAAATATCAGGAAGAAGCTGTAAAGCAGGTACTTCAATTTGCTGAACGTATGTGGGTACCTGAAAAGAACTTGTTCCGTCATGGTTGGGTGGAAGAAATGAAGGACCATCCGGCTTTCCACTGGGGACGTGCCAATGGTTGGGCTTTGCTCACGATGTGTGAAGTGCTGGATGTTTTGCCTGAAAATCATCCGCAAAGAGCTAAGATTATGGACTTGTTCTGCGCTCATGTAAGAGGTTTGGCTGCTTGTCAAAGTGGTGAAGGTTTGTGGCATCAGTTGCTCGACCGTAATGATTCTTATCTGGAAACTTCGGCTACAGCCATTTATGTATATTGTATGGCTC
>CAZJFI010000103.1:0-5815 GCA_964545265.1 uncultured Phocaeicola sp. | reverse complement strand
TTTCCATAGCGCGCAGCAAAGTTGCTTCTGTATAAGGACGAGGCGGTTGCGTCCATTTCTCATCCAATTTAGGCGTATGTGGTCCACTTTCTCCTTTTTGGAAAACGGGCAATGAATGTTCTTCTTCAGCAGGATCGGTGTCATTATCGTTCATTCCATCAGGCAAATTAGTCTGTGGCTTGGCAAATATAACTCGCCAACCCATATCCAGGATTTGCTTACCGGTAGTCTTGAACTCGATGCCATCTGTTTCTCCAACAACCGTTGTAGTAGAGAACTTGCAATCCGGATAAAATACCGCAATGAACCGACGGGCTACCAAATCAAATACCCGCTTCTCCATATCAGTCAAATTAACGGGATTCTGTCCGGTAGGAATAATGGCATGGTGATCGGTCACCTTACTGTTGTCGAATACTTTTTTGGATTTATTCAATGGTTTTCCCGCCAAAGGAGCCGTCCATACTTCATAAGGTTTCAAACCTGCCAAGATGTTCGGACATTTGGGATATATATCATCACTTAAAAAAGTAGTATCTACACGAGGGTAAGTGGTTATCTTCTTTTCGTAAAGTGATTGGATAAGACGTAACGTTTCATCAGCCGAGTATCCGAACTTCTTATTGCACTCCACTTGCAAAGAAGTCAAATCAAACAAACGCAAGGGAGCTTCCTTGCCTTCTTTCTTCGAAATGGAAGTAATAGTAAAAGGAGTATTCTTTATACGTTCAAGCAAGGACGCGCCTTGTTCTTCATTGGCTATAGGTTCAATACCGGGATTGGCTTCCTCGGCTTTACGCAAAGCTTCTGCCATATCGAATGGCTGACCTGCTTTCTCGGCTTTTTCCTTTTGCTTTTCAATATCAGCCATCAAATCTTCTTCACTTCTTTTTAAGATAGCCGTAAAGGTTGTATCCCGATAAAGAGTAGACAACACCCAATATTGCTTGGGTTCGAAGTGTTCGATTTCCAGTTGACGATTCACAATCAATGCCAAAGTAGGCGTCTGTACACGTCCAATCGAAAGCACCTGACGGTTCTGTCCGTATTTCAACGTGTAGAGACGGGTAGCATTCATCCCCAACATCCAATCGCCGATAGCACGACTCAGTCCAGCTTCGTACAAAGGTTGATATTCTTTTTGATCCTTCAAGCTTTTAAAACCCTCACGAATAGCTTCCTCGGTAAGTGATGAAATCCATAAACGTTTCACCGGACATTTGGCTCCCGCCTTTTGCATAACCCATCGCTGGATAAGTTCCCCCTCTTGGCCGGCATCCCCACAATTGATAATCTCATCGGCAGCCTGCATCAACTTTTCAATCGTACGGAATTGCTTTTCTATGCCTTGGTCATGCTCTATCAGTTTGATACCGAAACGGGGAGGAATCATTGGGAGACTGGACAAACTCCATGCTTTCCATGAAGGAGTGTAATCATGCGGTTCCTTCAAAGTGCAAAGATGACCGAATGTCCACGTAACCTGATATCCGTTTCCTTCCATATAGCCATCGCGTGATGCATTGGCACCCAATACATGGGCGATATCACGAGCTACAGAAGGCTTTTCGGCTATACAAACTATCATACTTTATTACTTTAAAGAATCGGGGAGCAAAGATACAAAAAACCAGGAACAATAAAAAAACCGCCGTGAGAAAGTTCGAAAACTCACGACGGTCAAATAGGGTCATTATTAAAAATCTATCTATGTTTGAACTTTTTTCCCCGTTTTTTATCCAAAGAATCCTATTGAGCCAAGCAATACCAACATGCCATAGCCCAATACCAAGCCAATGATACCCATAATCAAACCAGACTTAGCCATGTACTTCTGTTCAATCATACCGGTACCATGTGCCAACGCATTCGGAGGAGTAGAGATAGGCAATACCATCGCCATAGAAGCGGCAATAGCGATACCAATCAACAAACAAGCCACACCACCGATAGGAGCCAATTCGGCTGTCATACTCTTACCAACAACGGCCAAGATGGGAACCAACAAAGCAGCAGTTGCAGTGTTTGAGATAAAGTTGGACAAAGTATAGCAAATAACACCCGAGCCAATCAATACCAACAATACAGGCCATGAGTTGAATGGAATAGAGTTAATCAAGTTAGCAGCCAAACCGGTTTCGTTCAAAGCCACACCAAGAGCAAAACCACCGGCAACCATCCAAAGAACGGCCCAGTTGATTTCTTCCAAGTCGCGACGGGTAATCACACCGATACCGGCAAATACAGCTACCGGGAGCAAAGCAACCACGTTAGAATTTACACCAGTTACCTTATCGGTCACCCACAACAATACGGTTACGGCAAATGTAATATATACGATAATAGAACGCCAGTCTTTCTTGGCTTCACCTTCAATAACCAAATTGATAGTCTTTTGCTTGAAAGGGAACAACTTCAACAATAGCATCCAACCGATTACCAAAATAAGAATGGTAAATGGCAACATGAACATCATCCACTCACCGAAACCAAGATTTAGGTTCAAACCTTCAGGATCATTCAAATACTTCAAGGCAATAGCATTCGGAGGAGTACCGATAGGAGTACCCAAACCACCCACATTGGCACCGATAGGAATAGCCATAGCCAAAGCAACCTTACCCTTACCGTCAGCAGGAAGTGCCTTCAACACTGGTGTCAAGAAGGTAAGCATCATCGCAGCAGTAGCGGTGTTACTCAAGAACATAGAGAAAACACCGGTTACCAATACGAAACCGAGCAATACAAAACGAGACTGGGTACCGAAAGGCTTCAACATCACTTTAGCCAAAGCCGAATCCATACCGGTCTTGGTAGCGGCAATAGCCAAGATGAAACCACCCAAGAACAACATGATGATAGGGTCGGCAAAGCAGAATACAATGGATTTGTACTTGATGAGCGTACCCAACTGATCGGCATTATAACCTTCGCGGAACAACCACAAAGCACTGTCCGAAGCGGTAAACAATAATACTACCATAACGATAACCGAAGTTACCCAAGCTGGTACAGCTTCGAAAATCCACATCAAGGTAGCAAATGCGAATACAGCAATCACACGTTGTTCTACATAAGTCAAACCTTCGATACCGAATGTTTCTGTGGGAAGCAACCACAAAAGCAATGAAACACCTACAGCTACAAGAATCTTGATAGTCTTTGAGAGAGTCTGATCATCAGCCAAACGTCTCTCCTTTCTTTTTCTTTGGTATTCTTCTACCAAATGAAAACCAGGGAAAATTTTAAACATATTATATTATTTTAGATTATTAATGTGATAAATTGTCGGATATCGATTAGGTCAGCCATTCATCCATGCGCTTGCGTACGGCATTCGATTCCCTCAATAGACGGATGAACTCCAAAGCCGATTGTTTGCGATACACATTCTTCTTGACATGTATGCATCCTTCCATTTCCTTTATCTTCAAATCGATGGGGATAGCCTTGATACCTTCTTCATTATACGTAGTCGTTTCCGAAAGAATGGTAATCATACCGAGTTGCTTCACCAGCTTCAACAACATGTTCACCTCATTCAGTTCCATTCTGACTTTCAAATCGGGGGAAGTATCGGCACACATGATATCGAAAGCATTACGGGCTTGCAAGCCTTTGGAGGGCAATACCAGTTCATATTGCTCCAATTCTTCGATACTGATAGTCTCCTTTTGAGCCAAAGGATGATCATTACGGACAATCACTGCCAAATGATTATCGAACAGGAAGTGTGATTCTATATTCTTATTCAACTCCGTAGGGCGGAAAGTCAATGCAAAGTCCACTTCATCGTTCTCCAACATCTTCATCAGTTCGGCCATCGGCTTATTATAAATATGAAGTTTGACTTTAGGATAACGCTTGATGAAAGTGAATAAGGTTTCGGTCAAAATGGAGCTGAACGAATAGGTCACACCGATATTCAAGGAACCAATCTGCATGTCTTGAAGATCTTGTAAACGGTCCAAACAGGCTTGTGAAGCCCGTATCGTTTGTCTGGCGTATGGAAGAAGCTCTTCTCCCGCCTCTGTTAACCGTACGTTGTGATTATTCCGTTCAAACAACTGGGCGCCAACTTCTTGCTCCAATTGTCTGATTTGCTGGGAAAGTGTGCTTTGTGTAATAAACAAGACTCTGGCCGCTTCTGAAAAATTCAGCGTCTCGGCTATCTTTACAAAATATTTCAGATGTCTTATCTCCATTTATTACACACTTTCTTTCTGTTCATAATTCGTTGCAAAATTAGCCAATTGGGGCTATTGCGGAAAAAGTTTTTATATGTTTGTTCCGATAATTGCTATCGAAAAAAACTATAACAGACTAATGTACAAACGAGAGTTCTTCCGGCAAATATCCGCTACGGATACGCCATTCTTGGGGATAGAGATTATTCGCCCGATTGCCGATGTTCTTTACAAAGCCCAAAGGCACTTGCTTGTAGGTCACCAGGACATAACCGCGAGGGACGGAAGCATCAAGCACCAGTCCTTCTTTCCGGAGATAGGCGATGGCTTGCTCATAAGATAATTCCGCTTGAGGAAAAGCCTCTTCATGCCGGGCCATACTCATGGCCAATGAATGATGAGGAATAAAGTCCTTTCCTTTCACTTCGCCCAATGTAATGCCCGAATGGATAACTTTGAGATGTTCCTGCAACAAGGCATGGATAGAAGCATGTTTCTGAGGGAAAGCAACGGCTATGGTGTCCTTCATCTCTACCTGATAATCCTCATATCCCCTAAGCCAACCTTTCACTTCCTTGGGGACAGATAAGGGTTGCGGACGACCTTTCGTATCCTTCCCTTTTTTAGCCTTACGAGTTCTGCTTCGTAAAACGGCGTTTTCTTCCTCGTAAAACGACGGTTTGTCATCCGTAAAACGACGTTTTCTTAAAACCGCCAAGAAGAGTCCTTCGCCTTTCGTACGATGAGGCAGGAAACGATACACCGGGAAGTCAGCACCAATCAAGTTTCCGGTAATTTCCCAAGCATCGTCTACGGGCACTTCCAATATGTCGGCACCCAGTTCTTTGGCTATCCATGCCACATTGTCCTCGTTCTCTTCGCGATTGAAGGTGCAAGTGCTGTATATCAACAAGCCACCGGACTTCAAGGTAGGCCAAATATCGTTCAATATTCTACGTTGCCTTTGCCAACAAACATCTACATTATCTACACTCCATTCTTCGATGGCTACTTCGTCCTTGCGAAACATTCCTTCGCCCGAGCAAGGTACATCGGTAAGAATAACATCAAACAAGGGAGGAAGTTCGGTAAAGTCGGCTGGGTCGTTATTGGTTACAATTACATCAGGATATCCCCACTTGACGAGGTTTTCGGCCAAGATTTGCGAACGGTTACGCATCACTTCATTGGCCACCAACAAGCTTCCTTCGGGGAGTACACTACGCGAAAGTGTGGACTTCCCCCCGGGAGCCGCACAAAGGTCGAGCATCACCACCGGTTCCTTTACATAGGTTTGAAGCACCTGTTCGACAAACATCGACGAAGCTTCTTGTACGTAATAGCAACCGGCATGAAAGAGGGGGTCGAACGTAAAGGTAGGACGATGGTTCAGATACAAGCCCGATGGTGCCCAAGGGATAGATGTTCCCTCTATGGGAAACGAACATTTCTTAGGATTAGGGCGTATGCTTACGGGCACTTCCCGCTGAAGTGCTTCTTCGAATTTCGGATATTGCTCATCGCCCAAAAGTTGGCGAGTTCTTGCTATAAATGATTGCGGTAAGTTCATGAACACAAATATAAGACAAAAAATAGGAAGTATTTTGTGGAAATCTAAAAAATATTTC
>CAZJFI010000102.1:0-5870 GCA_964545265.1 uncultured Phocaeicola sp. | reverse complement strand
GCCGCCAACATTGGTTTAGTGACCAGCAAACTGAATTTGGAAATTCCACTTGTCAAGGAAAAGATGTCGCTATTGCTGAGCGGACGTACTACCTATTCGGACTGGATCATGAAGAAACTGCCCGAAAAGAGCGGATACAAGGATGGTAATGCCGGATTCTATGACTTGGGAGCTACCTGGTCGTACACCATCGACCCTTTCAATAAAGTAAATGTATATGGTTATTACAGCCACGACCGTTTTGAATTTAACGAAAACGAAAAGTATGCCTACAGCAATATGAACGCTTCGGTGAACTGGCGTGCCATCTTCAACGAGAAGATAACAGCCAACTTTGCCGCCGGATACGACCATTACGACTATATGAACGATGAAAGCGTGGATATAGTAGCCGCAGCCCGATTGAGGTTTGCCATCAATCAAGTCTATGCCAAAGCGAACTTCGACCACCAATTGGGTAACGGACACACCTTAAACTACGGGCTCTCTTCCATGTTCTATGACTTGAAGCCGGGCATTTATGAACCGATACTTGAAGAATCGACCATCCAACGAAAGGAATTACAAAAGGAAAAGGCTTTGGAAAGCGCCCTCTATATAGGCGACCAATGGGAAATCAATCCCCAATTGTCGGTTGATGCCGGTGTACGCCTGTCCATCTTCAACGCTTTGGGTGCACGTACCTATTATAACTATGCCAACGGTGAACTGCCTTCGCTCACCAACCTGACCGATACGGCAACCGTAGGAAGTGGAAAGATACTCAAGACCTACATGGGTCCCGAAATCCGTTTGTCAGTGCGTTATGCATTCTCCGACGACTGGTCGGTAAAAGCCGGTTTCAACACCATGCGCCAGTACATCCACAAATTGTCGAACACCACTATCATGTCGCCCACCGACACCTGGAAGTTGAGCGACAAGCACATCAAGCCTCAACGAGGCTGGCAATTGGCCAGTGGTGTATATTACAACACTCCTAACAAGATGTTGGAATTCTCGTTGGAAGGTTATTACAAGAAACTGAACGACTATCTGGATTACCGGAGCGGTGCACAACTCATTATGAACGAACATTTGGAAACCGATGTCATCAACACTGAAGGTTATGCATACGGAGTGGAATTCCAAGTAAAGAAGCCCGAAGGAAAACTGAACGGCTGGATGAGCTATACCTACTCGCGTACTTTCCTCCGTCAGAACGACCCGCATATCGCCAATCCCGTAAATCACGGTGAATGGTATCCGACGGAATACGACAAGCCGCACGACTTCAAGCTGATAGCCAACTACAAGTTTACCCGTCGGTACAGCATGTCGCTTAATTTGGACTACAGTACCGGACGACCTACTACGGTACCTGCCGGACAATATTGGGACAACTCCTTGAACCGGATGCAAGTGTACTATACCGACCGTAACAGCTATCGGGTGCCCGACTACTTCCGTATTGACTGGTCGTTCAACATCGAACCGAGCCATCACCTGACTTTGCTTACCCACAGTTCTATCACCATCGGTGTATACAACTTGACCGGACGCAAAAACGTATATTCCATTTATTACGTGCCTACAGGCGACAAAATTCAGGGCTACAAGATGTCCATCTTTGGTTCGCCCATACCTTTTGTAACGTATAACATCAAATTCTGACACCCATGAAACGATTGAAATATATACTCCTCTCCCTATGCTGCCTCACCGTAATGATTTGCAGCTGTGTAGAAGAATTCAATGCCCAGTTGCCCGAAGGTGACAGCAACCTGTTGGTAGTGGACGGAAACATCATTTCCGATTCTACTTGTGTGTTTACATTAACCCGAAGCTTCTCCTTGAACGAAGAAGGAATACCCGAAGACTATAACCAGATAAACGCCGACGTATGCGTCAAGGGAAGTGATGGAAGTGTCTATACCGGTACTTCTTTGGGATACGGAAAATACAGTGTCAAGATAGGTACACTGAACCCACAGCAGACCTACCATGTAGAAATAGTATGGGAAGGAAGCACCTACACTTCCATTCCACAACAACCTTTGGCTACAGAAGATATGACTTTGAACTTTAAACAATCCAGCGAAACCAGTCCTGTACATATACAAATCACTACTCCACCATCGGCAAACGGAGAAACCTCCTATTATATGTGGGATTATGTAGAAGACTGGGAAATACGAACCGCATACCGATGCAATGCCATATTCGATCCTAAAGCAGGAGAAGACGGAGAAGGAGCCATTATAGAATATGATGAACCACCTTATGACCAAGGATGGGTGCACAAAGAACCTTACGATATATTGATTAATTCTACCGCTAACTTTCAAGGCAACCAATTGAAAGAAAAGACCATTTATAGCATCGGCAACCAAGACACCCGTATTTCTCATCTGTACAGTACCTTTGTAACTCAACGAAAAATCAGTAAAGGAGAGTACGAATACTATCAATGCAAAGAAAGATACACCAACGACATGGGTGGACTCTTTACCCCACAACCGTCTGAACTGCCTACCAACATAACATGCAGTGATAGAAGCAAGAGAGTTATCGGCTATGTAGGTGTCAATATGAATGTAAGCCAACAACGCATGTTCATTCCCACTACCGAAGTGTGTTATGAACAAGCTTACCGTTGTGTGGAATATCCACCTGAACATTTTGGCGAGGCCAATAACAAGGACATTTATTATAGGGGATACCAACTGTCTTATTATTTTGTTACCCCCATAGGAATCTCAATGAACTGGGCAGAAACCCGATGTGTGGACTGTCGGGCACTGGGTGCCGACCCTAATGCAAGACCTGATTTCTGGCCTGATTTTTAAATGAAAGAAGTATGAAAAGAATTGTCATCCTCCTAAGCTGCATTCTTTCCTTTTTGAATGTAGGTGCACAACAACAGGAATATATCCACCTGTTAACGGACAAAGACTGCTACTTGGCCGGTGAAGAACTATGGCTGAAAGTTTGTGTATGCGATAAGGATAACCAACCGATGAACATCAGCAAGGTAGCCTATATTGAAGTGAGTGACGCTGATCAAGTGTATGCCCAAGCCAAGATAGACCTTACCAATGGATGGGGAAGCGGACGCATTCAATTGCCAAGAACCATGCCTTCGGGTACTTTCCAACTTACCGCCTACACCCGCTATCTACGGAATTGGGGAGAAGAAGCCTTCCACCGCCAGCTGATAGCTGTCGTCAATACCCTGCAATCGTCGGACAAAGACCGTGTAGAATGGACCGATTCATTACCGTCCCTGCCTGTTGCCACTTCTTCCAAACTAAGCAGTGACAAGCAGACATACAATAAACGCAGCAAGGTGGTACTGTCGTGGAAAGACCTGCCATCCGATGCTTTTGGATGGACACTGTCGGTTGTACGGAAAGACTATGCTTTGGGAGGTGTTCCCCAACCGGCATCATATACTCCTGTAAGCCAGCCACAAGCCTTTCCATGGATAGCCGAATGCGAAGGACACATTGTTCAAGCTACATTGACTAATCCTACCGTTCAGACGAGAGCTGCCCGAATGGGATGTGTAGGAAAGGATATCCGCATGTTTGAAGGGAAAGTTTCCAAAGAAGGCAAAGATTATTTCTTCTATACCTACGGAATCAACAACATGCAAGACATAGCTTTTGATGCGGTGCTTGTAAATCCTGAAGAGAAAGTACGTTTGGACATTGTTACTCCCTTTGCAGAAATCAAGGCCAACGAACTTCCCGTCATTCCACTATACAGTCCGGAAAAGGCTTTGTTGGAACGCAGTGTAATGATGCAAGTACATACATTGGTACCCGATAGCAGCAACAGTCAGTCTGTGGCCCGTGCACTCCATAATTTCACTCCCTACATCACTTACAAATTGGATGAATGGACCCGTTTCAACAGTGTGCGCGAAACATTCATTGAATTTATTCCCGGTATCCGAAGTATCAAACGAGGAAAAACCCACATTGTCCAAGTCTTTTCGGAAGAAACCGGCCAGTTCAGCAATTTCAAATCATTGGTGCTGATTGACGGTGTACCCATTGACAACCATGAACAAGCTCTGGATTACGATGCACGCCTGTTGGAATACATCCACCAGTACAGAGGAAGTTATGCATTCAGCGGACAGATATACGACGGTATTGTCTCCATGACTACCTATAAGGGAGCCTTGAACGGCCTCCGTTTGGACGAAAACGCCTCGCTCTTTGCTTATGAATTTCCACAAAAAGGCATCGGTTTCCCCACGAAGGTCTATAATGATGAAGCGGAGAAAGCATCGCGTGTTCCCGACTTCCGACACACTTTGTACTGGAATCCTTCTTTGGATAAAGATTTGCATACCATAGAATTCTACACATCCGACTTGAAAGGAACCTATCAAGCTACCTTACGAGGCTTTACTGAAAAAGGGGCTTTGTGGGAAGAAAAGGTCGATTTCATCGTAGAATAAACAAGATTCGAATAGTATTTAGACTATTTTTTCATCAAATTGGAGGATTTTGTTGGCTTATTTGGGTTTATTCAATTTACTTTGTACTTGTGAAAGAATAAACCCAAATAAATATTATGAAAAAGAGCCTCTTACTTCTATTGATGTCAGTGGTATTATTCTCTTGTGATAATACCGAAAAAAAGAACGAAAAAGAAATCTACATTCCGAAAGACTTGCAGGAAATGGATTTGAACAATCCTGAAAGCAAATGGAGCTATGACCGCATGGAATGTACCGAAAACTTTGCCATCTTTTGGGAAAAAGGATTTGGCAAAGACCTCAGCAATCCACCTCAACTGGAAGGAAATCCGATGGCAGTAGACCTGGAAAACCTGAAAGAAAAGTTGGAGAGCTTCTACGATTATTTCTACCACACCCTTCAATTTGCCAAAAAAGGATCCAAATGCGACAAATATCGCATGATGGTCATGATAAATTATTCATTGGAAGGCACCGCTTATGGTGGCGATTACGATGGAGAAATTGGTGCCCTATGGATAGCACCCAACCGTGTACAAGACAAAAAGCTGAATTGCATTGCCCACGAATTGGGACACAGCTTCCAAACCCAGATAACTTGTGACGGACAAGGCGAAGCCTGGGGAGGCAACGGATTCTTCGAAATGACTTCGCAATGGATGCTCTGGCACGTTAATCCAGAATGGGTAGCCGATGAAAACTATCATTGGGTAGCCTTCTGTAAGGATACACACAAGGCATTCCTGCAACTCACCAACATCTACCGTTCTCCTTATGTATTAGAATACTGGAGTCAGAAACATGGATTAACCGTTATAGCCGACTTATTCAGACAAGGAAAGAAAGGCGAAGACCCTGCCATGACTTACAAACAAATGTTCAACCTCACCCAAGAACAGTTTAATGATGAAATGTTCGATGCCAGCCGTCGCATTGTAAACTTGGACTTTACTCATGCTTTTGACGTGACCCGCAAGCATGCCGGACAAATGACTACCAAACTTGGTGCTCCCGATACTGAAGGATGGCAAATGGTTACTCTGGAAAACTGTCCGGAAAACTACGGTTTCAATGCCATTCCATTGAACCTTCCTGAAGCCGGAACAACCGTATCGGTAGACTTCAAGGGACAAGCCGGTGCCAAAGGATTCAATGCCGTAAACACCGATAAGGCCGGATGGAGATACGGATTCATCGCCACCGACAAAGAAGGCAAGTGCACGTACAGCGAAATGGGTAAGGAAAATAACGGAAACCTCAGTTACCAAGTTCCGGAAGGAACCGAACAGTTGTGGTTGGTGGTAATGGGTGCTCCTTCCGAATATTGGAGAACTCCTGAACGCTGGGGCAATGAAGGCGAAGACAAAGAAAGTGCCCAATGGCCTTACAGCATCAA
>CAZJFI010000101.1:0-5884 GCA_964545265.1 uncultured Phocaeicola sp. | reverse complement strand
TCCACATCGGCTTCGTTCATGAAATCGGCAAACGAATTGGGAACGGCCTGCGGAAGAGCCTTGGGATGCGGTGCCCAGGTAAGTACCACCTTGGGACGATTCTTCTTCTTATACTCTTCGATGGTAATCAAGTCGGCAAAGGCCTGAAGCGGATGACCGGTAGCTGCTTCCATCGAGAACACCGGTTTACCCGAATACTTGATGAACTGGTTCAAGATCTTTTCGGTATAGTCATCTTCACGACTTTCGAACTGGGCAAAAGAACGTACACCAATGATGTCGCAATACGAAGCCATAACGGGAATAGCCTCCAACAAGTGTTCGCTTTTGTCGCCATCCATAATCACTCCCCGTTCGGTTTCCAGTTTCCAGGCACCTTGATTTACATCAAGTACAATGACATCCATACCCAAATTACGTGCCGCCTTTTGTGTACTCAAACGGGTACGCAAACTATTGTTGAAGAAGATAAGCAGACAAGTCTTGTGCTTACCCAAACTCTCGTATTTGTAACGGTCTTGCTTGATTTCGAACGCCTCGCTCAATGCGGTCTTCAGGTCGCCCAAATCGAATACATTTCTATAGTATCTCATAATGTTTTTTATTTATTTCATTTCCTAATCTGTCCTTCTCCTTCTATTACCCACTTGTAGGTATTCAGTTCTTCCAGTCCCATAGGGCCACGGGCATGGAGCTTCTGAGTACTGATACCTATTTCGGTTCCCAAACCGAATTCGCCTCCATCGGTAAACGAGGTGGGAACATTGACATATACACATGCGGCATCCACAGCTTTCACAAAATAGTCGGCCGAAGCCTTGTCTTCCGTTACGATGCATTCGCTATGACCGGAACCACAACGGGCGATATGTGTTACTGCCTCCTCCAAGCCGTCCACCACCTTGACGGCCATCTTGTAATCCAAGAATTCGGTGCCGTAACTTTCTTCGGTAGAAGGTTTCAAGAGTTCTGCCGGATAGGAAGGCGATAAAGCTTGATAAGCCGCAGCATCGGCATAAATGATAACCTGCGATGCTTCCATATCTTTACACAAAGCAGGAAGTTCGGTTACCCGATTGCGATGTACCAGCAAGCAATCGAGTGCATTGCATACACTAACCCGGCGTGTCTTGGCATTCGTCACAATGGCTGTTCCTTTCACCACATCCCCCGACTTGTCGAAGTAAGTATGGCATACCCCGGCTCCGGTCTCTATCACAGGAATGGTAGCGTGCTGACGGACAAAATCAATCAAGCCACGACCTCCACGGGGAATCAGCAAATCTACATAACCACGGGCATTCAGCAATTCGGCAGTCGATTCATGGTCGGCCGGAAGAAGTTCCACCACTTGTGGATTCACTCCGTGAGCCTTCAACACATCGTGAATTACTTCTACAATGGCTCTGTTGGATGCATCAGCATCGCTTCCGCCCTTCAGCAGGCAAGCGTTTCCAGATTTGAAACAAAGCGAGAAAACATCGAGCGTTACATTAGGACGGGCTTCGTACACCATACCAATCACTCCAAACGGTACACTTACCTTCTTCAGTCTCATACCATTGGGGCGAACTACATTACCCAATACCCGACCAATGGGTGAAGACAATTCCGTTACTTTGCGAATGCCATCAGCAATGCCATGAATACGTTCTTCCGTCAACATCAGACGGTCGTATTTAGGATTGTCCTTATCCATTCTCGCCAAATCTTCGGCATTGGCTTCCAATATCCGAGGTATCTGTTCTACCGTAGCATCGGCCACGGCAAGCAACACCTCGTTTATTTTCCTTTCGCCGTAAAAAGCCAACGTACGACTTGCCTGTCGCACCTGTCCGAATATCTCTGTCAATTTTCCCATCATTCCAAATACAAATAATCATAATGTACCAAAGGCTTCTGTCCATGCTTGCCCATCATGCCTACCGCTTCTTCCGAATCGAAGGATATGCGGCCTACACCTATCTGCTGCCCCAAATGATCCATTATCTTCACAATATCGTCCTTTTCAAAGCCACCTTCTATACGTACCACTCCTACCGGGAGCAAGCTTACCGCCTTGGGGCCCTTCAGCACCTTCACCGCATCGGCATTCAAGTGGATTTCCCCTTTGGCGAATCCTTCGCTATGTGCAATCCATTTCTTTACGCTCGATACCTCATCTTTGGCAGGAACGAAACGGGTATGTATAGTGGTTTCGGGATGTTGCAACAAATCAATCAGGATGTTGTCTCTCTTCCCATTGGCTATGTACACCGCAATGCCCTCATCGGCCACCTTACGCGCTATGGTAGTCTTGGTCAACATTCCCCCACGGCCGAAACCCGACTTCTCCGTCTGTATGTAATCCGACAAATCCTTGCCCGGCTCCACCTGACGGATAACTTCCGTTCCCGGTACAGACGGTGCTCCGTTGTATATGCCATCGATGTTACTCAATATAACAAGCGCCTGCATATCCATCATCGAAGCAATCAAGCCCGACAGTTCATCGTTATCGGTAAACATCAGTTCGGTAACCGATATGGTATCGTTTTCGTTGACAATGGGAATGACTCCATTTTCGAGCATCACCATCATGCAATTACGTTGGTTCAGGTAATGACGACGCGAACTGAAGTTCTCCTTGGTGGTGAGCACCTGCCCCACGGCAATGCCATGTTCGCGAAACAATTCGTAATACCGGTTAATCAGTTTCGCCTGACCTACGGCCGAGAACAGCTGCCGTTGGTCTACGCTGTCCAGTTTCTTCGATGGCTTTATCTCGCTACGGCCGGAAGCTACCGCCCCCGAGGATATCAGGATGATTTCCCTGCCCTGCTTGTGCAGTTCGGCCACTTGGTCGACCAAGGCCGACATGCGGGTGACATCCAGCGTCCCGTCCTTTCGGGTAAGCACATTGCTTCCTATCTTGACCGCTATTCTTGTATATTGATTTTGCATTGATCCTTTGCTTATTTATCCTTCGCACGTATCTCTACACGACGAATCTTGCCGCTGATGGTTTTAGGCAACTCGGCCACAAACTCTATCACACGCGGATACTTATAAGGAGCTGTCACTCGCTTCACATGATCCTGAAGCTCCTTGATTAATTCCGGACTTTCCTTACCCTTGTAGTCTTTGGACAGCACAATGGTAGCCTTTACCACCTGACCGCGGATTTCATCGGGTACCCCGGTAATGGCACATTCCACTACAGCCGGATGAGTCATCAAAGCACTTTCTACTTCGAACGGGCCAATGCGGTAACCGGAGCTTTTGATTACATCATCGGCACGACCAACAAACCAATAATATCCGTCTTCGTCACGCCAAGCCACATCACCAGTGTAATAAATATCGTCATGCCAAGCATCTTCCGTACGTTCGGCATCGCGGTAATACTCCTTGAACAAGCCCAACGGCTTTCCGTTGTGTGTACGCACCACAATCTGACCTTGTTCCCCGTCTTCAGCCGAACGGCCATCGGGAGTGAGCAAATCGATTTCGTATTGCGGATTGGGCACTCCCATACTGCCCGGTTTGGGTTGCATCCATGGGAAAGTGGCCAAAGTCAAAGTCGTTTCGGTCTGTCCGAACCCTTCCATCAAACGGATGCCTGTGATTTCCTTGAAAGTTTCGTATACTGAATGGTTCAACGCTTCACCGGCCGTAGTACAATATTCCAACGACGACAAGTCATACTTGGTAATATCTTCCTTGATAAGGAAACGATAGATTGTAGGAGGTGCACAAAGCGAAGTTATCCGATAATCCTGAATCTTCTGAAGAATATCGGCCGGAGTAAATTTCTCATGATCGTACACAAAGATATTGGCACCGGCTATCATCTGTCCATAAAGTTTTCCCCAAGCAGCCTTTCCCCAACCTGTATCGGCAATGGTAATGTGCAGACTTCCTTCATGCAGGTTGTGCCAGAAGGAAGCGGTAGTAATGTGTCCCAACGGATAGGTAAAGTCGTGTGCCACCATTTTGGGTTCACCGGTAGTTCCCGAAGTGAAATACATCAACATAATATCGTCATTGGTATTAGACAGTTCGGGTTTTACGAATGGAGCGGCATTTTCCACACCTTGATGGAAATCCTTGAAACATTCCGGCATATCGGGACCGATGCTCACCAATTGCTTGACGGTAGGGCTGTCGGGCATGGCATCGATGATGTGTTTGGTTATCACTTCTTCACCGGCACAAACAATCATCTTGATGTCGGCAGCGTTACAACGATACACGATGTCCTTCTTGGTGAGCAGATGGGTGGCAGGAATCACGATTGCGCCCAATTTATGCAACGCTATGATACTAAGCCAAAATTCAATACGGCGTTTCAAAATGAGCATCACCGCATCTCCCTTACCAATACCAAGGCTTTGGAAATACGAAGCTGTAGCATCGGTTTTCTGCTTCAGTTCGGCATACGTATATTGATGTTCGGCACCTTGGTCGTTTGTCCAAAGAATGGCTTTCTTCTCGGGACTTTCGGCAGCCCATGCATCCACCACATCATATCCGAAATTAAAGTTTTCGGGAACTTCGACCTTGAAGTTCTTAATAAAATCCTCTTGTGAGGTATATTTAGTCTGTTTTACAAATCTTTCAAGCATAATTTTCCTCTTTGTTTATTACATGATTACCGCCAAGAACTTTACGGGTTTACCATCCAAAGCCTGCATGCCATGCGGTTTGGTGGAGTCAAAATAAAGGCTGTCGCCTTCGTTCAGGATAATATCTTTACCATCCACATTCAGCAAAAGACGTCCTTCCATCACCATATTGAACTCCTGTCCTTCGTGCGAATTAAGGTAAAGGGGTGTACCTTCGAGCTTGGGTTCTACGGTTACAATAAACGGATCGGCCATACGACGACGGAATCCCGACGCCAAAGACTCATACTTATAAGCCTTAGTACGTTCCACCGATACACCTGCACCTTTACGGGTAAGAAAATAAGAAGACATCTTGGGTTCTTCACCAAACATCAGAACATCAAGCGACACTTCATACTTACGGGCAATCTGTTGGAGAGCACTAACTGAAATATCCTTGTCGCCGCTTTCCATTTCCAGATAATTCTTTACCGGCATTTGGCAACTTTGTGCCACTTCTTCCGGAGTCAAATCGAGCACATCGCGCAATCCACGCAAACGCTCAGCTATTTGTTTGATTTGTTCATTCATAATTTATACAATTAATAATTGGCAAAGATAGGAAATAATGATGAATATCAAACAATTCTACACTGATTTCCTACTTCTCTTTACGAAAAGAAACGTTTTCTTCTAAATATCACAATAAACGCCTTCCTTCGTTCCATCATATAAATTCAGGCACGGATTACACAGATCAACACGGTTTCAGTGTATGAGAACACTTTATATCCGCGAAATCCGTGTAATCCGTGCCTATAAGGAAGTGGGTTACACCTATTATCTTTTCATCATTTCACACAGCTGGCTTTCATGGCATTGATAACAGCCGATGTAAAGCCTCCGTGTTCCAAAGCATTGATACCCTTAATGGTTACGCCACCAGGAGTACAAACCTTGTCAATTTCTACAGACGGATGAGTTTCATTGTTCAGAATCAATGTAGCGGCACCCTTCACAGCTTGGGCAACCATCTTCTGAGCATCCTTCGGATACAAGCCCAATTCAACACCGGCCTGCATAGCCGCCCTGATATACTCCAATACATAAGCGATACCACAAGAAGCCAAAGCCGTTACAGCCGGCATATTCTGTTCGGGCATCAGCATGGCAAGTCCCATTTCATTGAAGATATCGAGTATTTGTTGTTCTTGTTCCTTACTGGCATTTTGGCTACATACGATAGACATACTTTCCATTTGAGAGATACCTGTATTTGGCATCACACGGAACAT
>CAZJFI010000100.1:2257-6005 GCA_964545265.1 uncultured Phocaeicola sp. | reverse complement strand
CGGTTACGGTACCATATTTCTTCAAATCGTTCAGGATTTCTTTCAAATGCTTGGTGTTGTCTATAGATACGGATACACCTACCTCTGAAGTACAAATCATGTCGATGGAGGTTTGGTAACTTTCAAAGATTTCGAATACCTTGCGAAGGAAACCATAAGCCAACAACATTCGGCCTGACTTGATCTTGATGGCGGTAATGTTATCCTTAGCTGCTACGGCTTTGATTTTTCCCTTTTCTGTATCGTTAGAAATCAATGTACCAGGAGCGGTAGGTTCCATGGTGTTGAGCAAACGTACAGGAATGTTGGCATACTTGGCCGGTTGGATACAGGTAGGGTGCAAAATCTTGGCTCCGAAATAAGCCAACTCGGCAGCTTCTTCAAAGTGCAACTGACGTACGGGGGCTGTCTTTTCAACAATACGAGGGTCGTTATCGTGCATACCATCGATGTCTGTCCAAATTTGGATTTCGTCTGCACCAATAGCGGCACCAATCAATGAAGCACTATAGTCGCTACCACCGCGTTGAAGATTGTCTATTTCGCCGTATGCGTTACGACAGATAAATCCTTGAGTAATGTAGATGTCGGCATCCGGGTAAAGCTCAAGTTGTGCGGCCAACTTGTTCTTGATGTAAGTTGGATCGGGCTCGGCATTCTTGTCAGTACGCATGAACTCCAATGCGGGTAACAATACAGCTTTAACTCCTTGTTCCAGCAAGTAGTTGGTAACCATGTTTGTAGAGATAAGTTCACCTTGAGCTAAAATAACTTTTTCTTCAAAAAGAGTGAAAATATCCTTGGTATACGAACGGATGTAATTGAATTGTGCCTTGATGAATTCCAATGTCTTTTGTTTGTATTCATCGGTAGTATAAAGGTCATTAACATGCTGTTTGTATTTGCTTTCCAGCTTGTTGATGATTTCATTGGCACCTTCCGGATTCTTCTTGTACAGATAATCCGAAATTTCCACTAAGGTATTGGTAGTACCCGACATGGCTGAGAGCACAACAATCTTTCTTTCTCCGTCGGTAATCAATTTGGAAACTTCCTTCATTCGTTGCGGAGTGCCTACGGAAGTTCCTCCAAACTTTAATACTTTCATTTTTTTATCTATTATTTTAAATTATTTAATTCCTATTTAATATTGTGTCATTTCTTCAGAATGACACACAGGCGACTCACAAGTGATATGCTTGTCTGCAAAGCGATATACTTTTCCTGGGTATTCGCTAAGTAAATTCAAGTTATGTGTAGTCATTAAGATAGCAGAGCCAGATTCGCAAATGCTTCTTAACAGTTCAACAATTTTTCGTCCTGTTTCTACGTCGAGATTCCCTGTAGGTTCGTCGGCCAATATCAATTCAGGCTTGTTTAAAATGGCGCGAGCAATCACAATGCGTTGTTGTTCACCACCCGATAGTTCATTGGGCATTTTGTTTCCCTTACCGTTCATACCTACTTGCTCCAATACTTCTTCGATACGGTAATCTATTTCATGCTTGTTCTTCCAACCGGTAGCTCGAAGGACAAATTCCAAATTGGCATATATAGTACGATCTGTCAACAATTGGAAGTCTTGAAAGACTATTCCGATGCGTCGACGAAGTTCAGGAATGTGCTTTTGTTTGATGGTTCTCATGTTATATCCCATGACTTCGGCTTCGCCTTCTTTCACTTCCAACTCTCCATAAAGAGTTTTCAAAAATGAAGTCTTGCCGGAACCTACCTTACCAATCAAGTAGACAAACTCTCCTTTGTTCAGTTCCAGATTGACATCCTCCAAGATATCGTTATCTTGTTGTTGGATGCGTACGTCCTTGTATCGAATCAGTATATCACTCATATAGATGTTTTAATGTCTTTTCCACGTTGAACTATGACGTTCTTTCAATTCACGGGCGAGGTCTTCAATGCGATAACCTTTCGAAGTAAGCAATACGATGAGGTGGTAGATGAGGTCGGCTCCTTCGTAAATGAGTCGTTCATCGGTACCATTGCAAGCTTCTATTACCGCTTCTACGGCTTCTTCGCCTACTTTTTGCGCCATTTTATTTACACCACTTTGGAAGAGGCTGGTAGTATACGAGCCTTCGGGCATTTCTTCATAGCGCTTACAGATGAAGTCTTGTAGTTCTTTGATGAACATGATGTCTTGCTTGTTTTCTTCTCCCCAACAAGTATCGGCACCGGTATGGCATACGGGGCCTACCGGATTCACCTGTATTAATAAGGTGTCGTTGTCGCAATCCACCTTGATGTCGACTACATTCAGAAAGTTTCCGCTTTCTTCGCCTTTTGTCCAAAGACGGTTCTTGGTGCGGCTGAAGAAGGTAACCTTACCTGTTTCCAAGGTCTTTTGGTAGGCTTCCTCGTTCATGAACCCGAGCATAAGCACCTTCTGTGTGTAGTTGTCTTGTATGATGGCGGGGATAAGTCCGTTCATCTTTTCGAAATCCAAATTCATTGTATCAATCCTTCTAATGGTTTCTAAATTTATAAAACGATGTTTTCTTGCTTGTAAAACGATGTTTTGTCTTCTTTAAAACGATGTTTTCTTAAGGAGAACTCATAGCCTTACATTGATTCCTTCGGCACAAAGATAATGCTTTAATTCGGGAATCTTTATCTCTCCGAAGTGAAAAACACTGGCGGCCAGTGCGGCATCGGCTTTTCCTTCGATAAATGTATCTTTGAAATGCTCCATTTTTCCGGCTCCTCCCGATGCGATGACGGGGATGGAGAGTATATCGGAAAGGTGGGCAAGGGCTTCGTTGGCATAGCCGGTCTTCACGCCATCGTGATCCATACTGGTGAAGAGAATCTCTCCGGCACCACGTTCGTTGGCTTCTTTGGCCCAATCGAACAGATATTTGTCGGTTTCTATGCGTCCGCCATTCAGATAGCATTTCCATCCTTGGGGTGTTTGTTTGGCATCAATGGCCACCACACAAACTTGTGAGCCGAAGTGCTTGGCTATCTCGTCAATCAATTGCGGATTCTTGATGGCCGATGAGTTGATGGATACTTTATCGGCACCGGCACTTAGCAGACGGTCGACATCGGATAGTTCGTGGATACCTCCCCCTACGGTAAAGGGGATGCTGATGTTGGCGGCTACCCGTTTTACCAAATCGGTAAAGGTCTTGCGGCCTTCGTGACTGGCGGTTATGTCGAGGTAAACCAATTCGTCGGCTCCTTGTTCGCTATAAGCACGCCCCAATTCTACGGGGTCTCCTGCTTGGCGGAGGTTCACAAAATTGGTCCCTTTAACGGTTTGCCCGTCCTTGATGTCGAGGCATGGTATGATTCTTTTTGCTAACATATTTTTTCTCTTACATAAATCGGTTAAGGTCCTTCATGGTTATTCTTCCTTCGTAAAGTGCTTTGCCAAACACTACGGCAGGTATTCGGGCCTCTTGAAGTTTAATGATGTCGTCTATCGAACTTACACCACCGCTGGCTATGAGGTGCATTTCGGGGAATTGTTGCATGATTTGCTTGTACAATTCAATGGAAGGACCTTGCAACATGCCATCGCGACTGATGTCTGTACAAAGTACTTTTCTAATGCCTTCCTTGGTGTATCCTTCGAGGAAAGGTAACAATTCTTGTGTGCTTTCTTCCTTCCAACCGCTTACGGCGATACGGTTATTCTTGGCATCAGCCCCTAATATGATTTTGTCAGAGCCATATTGATGCAACCACTTCTTGAATAATTCGGGATTTTTTACCGCTATGCTTC
>CAZJFI010000100.1:0-2157 GCA_964545265.1 uncultured Phocaeicola sp. | reverse complement strand
CCATATTGATGCAACCACTTCTTGAATAATTCGGGATTTTTTACCGCTATGCTTCCTAAGGTAACCATTTGTGCCCCATTTTCGAAAGCGATGATCAAGTCTTCGTCGCTCTTGATGCCCCCTCCAAAATCTATAATAAGCGAAGTGCGGCTTGCTATGGTTTCCAAAACCCGATAGTTGATGATATGATGAGAAGCGGCACCATCCAAATCGACAACATGCAAACGACGGATGCCGTGTGCTTCGAATTCTTTGGCAACCTCCAACGGATTCTCGTTGTATACCTTCTTTGAATTGTAATCGCCTTGCGACAAACGGACACATTTTCCGTCGATGATGTCGATGGCAGGTATCAGTTCAATCATATTTTTCTCCTTATATTATAGTTCTAAAAAATTGCGTAAAATACGTTCGCCCACCGCACCGCTCTTTTCAGGATGGAATTGGGTGGCATAGAAATTATCCTTATGCAAGGCTGAACTGTAGGGGAGTATATATTCCGTTTGTGCAGCTGTATGCTCGTTCAATGGTACGTAGAAACTATGAACGAAATATACAAACTCTTCCTTTTCAAAGCCTTTGAACAATGCACTATTGGTATTTGTCAAGGTGTTCCATCCCATGTGAGGCACTTTTTCTTCGTGGCGTGAAGGCTGGAATTTCTTTACATCAATATCGAAGATACCTAAACAATCAGCATCACCCTCTTCCGAATGGCGGCACATCAATTGCATCCCCAGGCAAATGCCCAATACCGGTTGCTTCAAATCTTTAATCAGCAAGTCGAGCTTTTGTTCACGAAGATAGCTCATGGTTGTTTCGGCTTCGCCTACACCTGGAAAAATCACTTTGTCGGCTTGCATTAATAAATCCTTATCTGCGGTAATGGTTGCTTCCACTCCCAGACGTCTTAAGGCATAATCCACCGAATAGATATTCCCTGCATTGTATTTTACGATAGCTATGTTCATCAGTTAAAGATAACGGTTTTATTCTTATATGTCAATACTTTACGGTCGATGTGTTTCAATACGGCACGCGAAAGTACTATTTTCTCCAAGTCTTTGCCTTTGCTCACCAAATCCTGTACGGTATCTTTGTGGGTGATTCTTACCACATCCTGTTCGATGATGGGGCCCGCATCAAGTTCTGTAGTTACATAATGGCTGGTGGCACCAATAATCTTTACCCCTCTTTCAAATGCCGCATGGTAGGGCTTGGCACCTACAAAAGCAGGCAAGAATGAATGGTGTATATTAATAATGTGGTTAGGATATGCTTCAATCATCTGTTCGGAGATTACTTGCATATAACGTGCCAACACAATGAAACTCACTTTATGTTTCTTCAGCAATTCCATCTCAGCCTTTTCCTGTTCGGCTTTATTTTCTTTGGTGATAGGGAAGAGGTAGAAAGGAATGCCAAAGCGTTCGGCTACATGTTGCAAATCAGGATGGTTACTGATGATGAGTGGAATTTCTACATTCCATTCACCGGCGGTATATCTTGCCAACATATCGAACAGGCAATGTGACATCTTTGAAACAAATATGGCCATACGAGGTTTTATGTCCGAGAAATACAATTTGAACTTCATATTGTATTTTTGAGCATACAACGTATCAAAGTAATCTTGAATCTTGTCTTTGGGAATTAGAAAATCCTTCAATTCCCATTCTATGCGCATGAAGAATATATTTTCGGCATGGTCAACGTATTGATCCAAGTATACAATGTTACCTTTATTTATAGTAATAAAGTTGGTTACCTCAGCCAAAATTCCTGGTTGGTCGGGGCAATGCAACAATAATTTAGCTGTAGTATTCATTTTTTTTCTTTTCGATTGTTATCTTTTGAAGGCGCAAAAATAGCGAAATATTACTAATTACCTATATTATTGAACAAGAAGTTTGCAAAAAAGATGAAAATAATGACAAATGAGTGTTTTGTATAATTCTCGTTATTTGTTGATAAATGAATTTATTTGATGTTTTTTCGTAAAAACCCTTGCGAAATTAAAAATAATGCGTACCTTTGCACTCGCAATCGGAAACGATGCCCAATGGTGTGGTAGTTCAGTTGGTTAGAATACCTGCCTGTCACGCAGGGGGTCGCGGGTTCGAGTCCCGTCCATACCGCCATTCGGAAGAATGAACA
>CAZJFI010000099.1:0-6016 GCA_964545265.1 uncultured Phocaeicola sp. | reverse complement strand
AAAGAGAATACATTTAGTGTCATCCTGAACGAAGTGAAGGATCTGATTACATCAATGTGGGTGTAAACAGATCCTTCGTCACTTTGTTCCTCAGGATGACAATGGAAGGAGCACTATTTTAATTCAACTCCAACCCGAATATTTCTTTCAGCTTTATCAGTTTGGGGTTTCGTTTGCTCATCAGTACAAAGCGTTCGGCTTGGCTATAGGCGCGTACCACTTCATTGGGGGCACTTACACGTACCGTCATGGTAATTTTCCGATTATGCAATTGCTCACGCAAATAGGCTTGAATATCGGGTAGCAATTTGTGCATGTATTTCTCTACCATCTCATTGTCTACCAGCACTTCAAAAGTGGTGTCGTTCAAGAGTTTGGGAGTCATGTTCATCATGCGGGCCGAGTTGGCCTTTTCTTCTATAGGCAGATGATTGTTGGCAAAGTCACGCCAATAATAGCTCAAGTCCTTGGCGTTGAACATATAGTCTTCGTAGTCAGCCTGGTTGATGGCTGCTGGTTGTTGGGGACGTACTTCAGTGGGCTTGGCTTGTCCATTGGTTACAATGTTTCGCATGGACATACCAATCCTATTGGCCTTCACTACCGGTATTTTTCTTTCGTTTTTAATCTCCGGCAATGGGCTTTTTCGTACACCCGTATTAACTTCGTCCTTCGTAGTTGGTGCAACGGCATTCCCTGTCTGTGACTGGGCTTGCTTGGCGACTTCAGGAGCCGCTTGTTGCGTGAATATGGGTTTTAATCTTCTCTTAGGGCTACGCCCACCAACCAGGTCGTCTGCATCGGGCAAGGTAAGTTGGGCACATTGAATCAGTGTCAACTCTACCAACAAGCGCTTGTTCTTGCTTGCCCTGTAGTTCAGGTCGCAATCGTTGGCCAACTTCATGGCACGATACAAGAACTTCTGGTCGCATTTTTGCGCTTGTTCCTGATAACGTTGGCGTATGCCATCACCTACTTCCAGCAAGGGTAGGGTAGCAGGGTCTTTGCTCACCAGCAGGTCGCGGAAGTGTGAGGCCAGTCCCGTAATGAAATGGCTTCCTTCAAATCCTTTCTTCAATACTTCATTCAGTAGCAGGATAGCATCAGAAACCTTGTTGGTCAGGAAGCTGTCGGTCAGCTTGAAGTAATATTCATAATCCAGCACATTCAGATTTTCTATGACCCCTTTGTAGGTGATGTTCCCACCTGTAAAGCTGGCCACTTGGTCAAAGATGGAGAGCGCATCGCGCATCCCTCCGTCGGCCTTTTGGGCAATAACCGTCAGTGCTTCGGGCTCCACCTGAATGTTTTCCTTCTGTGCCACATATTGCAAGTGTCCTACTGTATCGTTCACTCCCATGCGGTTGAAGTCATATATCTGGCATCGGCTCAGGATGGTAGGTAGAATCTTATGCTTTTCGGTGGTAGCCAGAATGAAGATGGCATGATGAGGCGGTTCTTCAAGTGTCTTCAGGAAGGCATTGAAGGCGGCTTGCGAGAGCATGTGCACCTCGTCAATGATGTATACTTTATACTTACCGATTTGAGGCGGGATGCGGACTTGTTCGATGAGCGAGCGGATATCGTCTACCGAGTTGTTCGAAGCCGCATCAAGTTCGTGGATGTTATACGAGCGTTGTTCATTGAATGCCTGGCAAGATTCGCATTGGTTACATGCCTCGCCATCAGCAGCAGGGTTCAAGCAATTGATGGTCTTGGCAAAGATGCGTGCACAAGTGGTTTTACCCACCCCTCGTGGTCCACAGAACAAGTAGGCATGAGCCAACTTGCCCGTTGCAATGGCATTCTTCAATGTGGTGGTCAGAGCACGTTGTCCCACTACCGAATCAAAGGTAGATGGGCGGTATTTTCGTGCCGAAACAATATAGTTTTCCATATCTTAGGATGTATTTCGTTATGCGATTTGCAAATGTACATAATTTCTTGCTTTTTTTCATCGCCGGATGAATGAAATTTCATTATCTTTTCACTATCTTTGTCCAAACATTCAATCCTTTGTCAGATATGAGCAGACTCAAGCGCCTTTGGGATATTATCGGATACCACAAGTACATCATTACGTTATTGGCTTTTGGGGTGATTATGGTTTTTCTCGACGAGAATAGCCTCATTCAGCGTGCCAAGCATCAAGAAGAAATCAATACGTTGAATTCAGAAATAGCCAGGTATCGCAAGCAGTTCGAGGAAGATACCGAGAAGCTGAAGGAACTCACCAACAATCCCGAAGCGTTGGAGAAGATTGCCCGCGAGAAGTATCTGATGAAGAAGCCCAACGAAGACGTATTTATTTTTGAAGAATGAAAAAAGAATTTTCTATTTTACAGATGATAGGTGCCGTGTTGTTGCTTATTGGTGCCATGTTGCAGATTACTCATTGGGAACTGGCTCCTTACATCTATACGGTAGGTGCCGTATTGTTTACCTGGATACAGGTGGCCTATGCCCGTTACGAAGGTAAGAACCTCATCATCCGAAGGTTGCGTCGCCAACAAATCATTGGTGCCATGCTCTTGGTGTTTGCCGGTGTGCTCATGTTCGTCACCAAGCGAAACGAGTGGATAGTGTGCCTCACTATCGCTGCCATATTGCAACTCTATACCGCTTGGCGCATCCCCTCCGAGTTGGAGAAGGAGTGATTTGCTACCCATAGAATGTCGTCCTTAGTAATGTTTCGCCTTGTCATCCTGAGGAACGAAGTGACGAATGGATCTGAAAACATAAAAGTGGATGCACACAGATCCTTCGCGATGCTCAGGATGACAAACCATAAATCATAAATCAAAATCAAATCATAAATACATGAAAAAAATCGTATTTCTTTTAGCACTTTTGCTGATGGGAGCTACCCAAATGCGTGCCGACGAAGGTATGTGGCTTCCTTCCGAAATCCTGAAGAAGATAAAGGATATACAGAGCCGTGGCTTCAAACTCTCGGCCGAAGATATCTATAGTGTCAACCAATCATCGCTCAAGGATGCCGTAGTGCGTTTTGGAGGTGGCTGTACCGGCGAACTTATCTCGCCCGAAGGACTCCTCATCACCAACCACCATTGTGGCTATGGACAAATCCAGTCGCATAGCTCTGTAGAGCACGACTATCTGAAGGACGGTTTCTGGGCCATGTCGCGTGCCGAAGAACTTCCCAATCCGGGCCTTTCTGTATCGTTCTTGGAATACATGGTCGATGTAACCGACCAGGTGATGAAGGGCTATAAGTCGAAGATGACTGAAGAAAAGCGCATTGCTTTGGTAGAAAAGAACTCACAGAAGATTATCGAAAAGGCTGTGGGTGGCAACAAGAATCTTGTGGCCCACGTCAAGCCCATCTATTACGGCAACCAGTATTTCCTCTTTGTTTATAAGGTTTATACTGATGTACGTTTGGTAGGTGCACCTCCCAGCTCAGTAGGTAAGTTCGGTGGGGATACCGACAACTGGATGTGGCCTCGTCATACCGGCGATTTCAGCCTTTTCCGTGTATATGCTGGAGCCGATAACGAACCGGCAGAGTACAACGAGAACAATGTGCCTTTCCGTCCTAAGAAGTATTTCAAGATCAATGCCGGTGGCATTGGCGAAGGCGATTTCACTATGGTATATGGTTTCCCCGGTACCACTCGTGAATACCTCTTCTCCGAAGCTGTGAAGTACACTGCCCTCGTTTCCAATCCGCATAAGATTGCCCTCCGCACCCTTCGTCTGAATATCCAGCGCGAAGAAATGAGCAAGTCGCAGGCCGTGCGCATCCAGTATTCGTCCAAGAATGCCAGCGTGTCCAACGCTTGGAAGAAATGGCAGGGCGAAGCCAAGGGTATCCTCCGCATGAAGGCCATCGAAAACAAGCAGGCTTTCGAAGCCAAGTTCGACCAATGGGCCGAAGGTAAGCCCGAATACGAGAACTTGGTGGAACGCTTCAAGGAACTCTATGCTTCTATCGAACAGCTCTCGTTGGTGAGCGACTATCAAACCGAAGCCCTCAATGCGGTAGAACTTGTTTCCTTTGCCGGACGTGGCCAGCGTGGTGCCGAGAAGTTCTACAAGGACTACTATATGCCTATCGACAAGGCCTCGTTCATCGCCCTCTACAAGTCTTATATCCAGAATATTGCCGACGAATACAAGTCGCCTTATTTCAAGGAACAGCTCCAGAAGTTCGGTACTGTAGAAGCTTGGGCCGATGCTCTCTTCACCGAGACACCCAACCTCGCCATGGCCGAAGAAATCTACCTCGAAACCAACAAGTGGTTCATGCAGAACATTGCACCTACCTTGCAGGAAGTGAACAAGGAAATTACCTTATTATATAGAGCTTACATGCGCGGTATGATGGAATACAACGATGCCACCCAAGGAGGCAAGATTTTCTACCCCGATGCCAACTCCACCCTTCGTGTGACTTACGGTCAGGTAAAGGGCTACAAGCCGGCCGATGCCGTGTACTATACCCCGGTTTCTTCGCTCGATGGTGTGATTGAAAAGGACAATCCCGAAATCTTCGACTATAACATCCCGCAGAAGCTTCGCGACCTTCATGCTGCCAAGGATTATGGCCGTTGGGAGGTGGATGGTTCCGTACCTGTGGCTTTCATTGCCACCAACCACACCAGTGGTGGTAATTCGGGCTCTCCGGTGCTCGATGCCAATGGCAACCTGATTGGTGTGAATTTCGACCGTGTGTGGGAAGGTACCATGAGCGATGTGGTTTACGACCCTGAGATTTGTCGTAACATTGCCCTCGACATCCGCTTTGCCCTCTTTGTGATAGACAAGTTGGCCGGTGCCGACCATCTGTTGAGCGAAATGGAAATTTTGCAATAAATTGATTTTGTTATCCACTTTCCCTTTGTCATCCTGAGCATCGCGAAGGATCTGTGTACATCCACGTTGATGTCTTCAGATCCTTCGTCACTCTGATCCTCAGGATGACAAGAGGGCGTTCTTTATTCACCATACGCCATGGGCGACCAGTCCCAATACTCGTCCCACACCACATTTTCTTTGACGGGAATCGTATCGCTCTCATTGGGGTAAGACTCCCCGAAGGCCAGTGTGTATCCCTGTTTGATGGCCTCCATGTCCACCTTCTCGGGGCGGATGCCGCACTCTACCACTGTCATGGCCGCCAGTATGCTGCTCAGCTTCCACACTCCACGCGGGTTTAGGGGCGGGTAGAGGCGTTCGTTGCCTCCCAAGCCAGTGAGTTCCAGTACCCGGTCTATGTATGCCTTGGTGGGGTTCTCGGTGGGTGGCGCCCATCGGTCAATGATGGTGCTCACCGTAAACGGGGTTTTCAAGCTTAGAAACCGGTAGAAGTAAGTGAAGAGTATTCTCCAGGCGGCCCTGTAGCCATAGGCTGTGCTCACAAATTCTACAAACTCATTATCGGTCACTTCTTCTTTCATTCCTTGCCACACGGTGTTGGTGCGGCGAATATTCAATGGGTTGTTGTTTCTTATTCCTCTTTTCATGATTCTTTTTGATTTATGATTTTTGATTTCTGATTTTTGATTTTGATTTGTCATCCTGAACGTTAGTGAAGGATCTGAAGACATCAACGTGGGTGTAAACAGATCCATTCGTCACTTCGTTCCTCAGGATGACAAGAAATATGGTTCCTCTGGATAATAAGGTGCAGAAAATTTACTGAGTATACTGAGTGTACTGAGTGTACTCATGCACTCTGAGCATGGGCTTCCAGATACTTCTTTGTTTTGATGTATCTCTTTAGGTTGTTTTCTACAGGGTGCGTTTCTCCATAAATTTCGATGTATCCCCTCGATTTCCAGTTGGACAGCATATTTGTAACCGACCCGCTTCGTATCCCTCTTCGTTCCCTCATTTGCCGGGCTTCTTCGCGAGTGAATACCTTAGGCAACAAGTCGAGCAGGTTCTGTGGCCCCTTATTGATACTCTGATTAGTGCCTTCATTTCCTACATTCTCGATGTCCTCGCCGAAAAACTGCATCTTGCACCACAAGTCATATTTCAACGACCA
>CAZJFI010000098.1:1271-6308 GCA_964545265.1 uncultured Phocaeicola sp. | reverse complement strand
CCTTCCAATACAGGTAAGCGAGGGATGACTTGGTGCCTGCACCGTCGGCATGCATAATGTTGCAATACTCAGGGTCTCCGCCTAAAATATCGGGAATAATCTTACAAAAAGCTTGTGGGAAAATACCCTTGTCAATGTTCTTGATGGCGTTATGCACATCTTCTTTCGATGCCGAAACGCCGCGTTGCATGTATCTTTGATTACTCATGAGTGATATGTTTTTTCAATTGAATATGCAAAAATAAGCATTATTTGGCAGATAGCCTTGCAAAATGGCGAATTCTTTTGGAACTCTTTACTTCACAATGATTCCTATGATGGTTTCATTTCCCAACCGATCCATGGTGTATACATAATGAATACCTGTAGGAAGCGTATGGGGGAACAAAGGATGAGTCGTTTCGGTACGATGAGTCTCATCTCCCATAAGCGTACGGATAACTATATACTGACCTTCGAGGGTGGAAGGAAGAGTGAGCTTGTCGCCTTTGTTCAATATAGGAATGTCCAAATCCGTTGGCTCATTCAATGCCAAAGGAAGACTTTCGTTACCATATCTGTCGGAAGCACGAACGGCAAAATAGCGGTTCTTCTTCCAATCGGCCAATGAAATTTGAGTTGAACGGATAGAGGTGGCAATCAGGTTCTCGGCTTGCTCGGTATCTACAGGGTAGGTAGAAGAACCATACAGATGATACACCACGGGTTGTTCGCTATTATCGGAAGAAACATCCCATGACAAGTGTAGACTTCCATCTGCCTGCAAATCGAATTGGGCATGAGTAGGAGTGGTGGGCGCAATGCTATCTATCCATGTCATAGGAGGGACAAGGGCGGGAGAGGTGTAATAGTCGGTCTTCAACTCATCGTATATCCCTTTTACGTTGTCCAATAAGAACCGGTTGCGGAAATAAGCATGCCCGGACAATCCTTGAGAACGGGTAAAGTAAATCTGCCGGACAATCTCTTCAATAGGCCAATTCTTTTCTTTGGGTGAAAGGAAATAGATACCCAAGCCCGGCACTATCCAACGGCCACAATCACTCTCTTTCCAATCGAGGGCAAAAGGATAGAAGTCATTCCCTTGGAAATACATCATGGGGAAGAGGACATCGTGGATACCTTCTTTCAACCATCCCTTGGCATCCTGATATACGGCATGATAGGCATCCCAACCTTTCGAGGGGTAACGTGAGGTGGAAGCATATTTTCCTACGGGCGAACTGCTTACCTTTACCCAAGGCTTGATGGATTTGACTTCGGTATACAAACGACGAACAATATTTGTGATGTTGTCTCTACGCCATTGCTTCTTATCCTTTCCTTTGCCATACTTGCGGAAAGTGTCATTGTCGGGAAACTGGGTACCTTGTTCGGGGTAGCGGATGTAATCGAAGTGGATGCCATCAATATCGTATTGGGTAGTTATCTCACGGACAATGCGACTCAAGTAATCGCTTGTTTCCGGATGACCGGGGTCGAGATACCAGGAACCTTTGAACGACTTGCAAATCTTGCGGTTCTTCCTTACAATGGAATGTTTGCCCAGTAATTGGACTTGTCGGGCATTTCCTACAGGGATGGTAACTATCCATGCGTGCAATTCCATGCCTCGTTTGTGGCACTCTTCGATGGCAAAACGTAGTGGGTCATATCCCGGATTACGTCCGGTTCTGCCGGTAAGCGCTTCGGGAAATGTCTCGATAGACGAGGGATAAATCAAGTCTCCTCGCAATCGGGTTTGAAATAAAACGGTATTGAAGTGAGCAGCTTTCAATCGGTCGAGTATCTCGCAAAGTTCCTGTTGTTGGCGACGTATACCTTCGGCATTGGTTGCTTTCTGGCGGGGCCAGTCCATTCCCCCTAAAGTGGTGAGCCAAGTAGCCCGTATTTCGTGCTTTGGTTGGGCTGTAAGTGTCAGCAAGGAACATGCCAGTAGCAGATAAGTAAGGAAAAGTGTACGCATCTTCTTTAATTTTGGTGCAAAGATAACAAGTAATTGAGAATTTCGTTACTTTTGCATGGTAAAAACTCTCGTGTCATTCTGAACGGAGTGAAGAATCTGAATGCATATACGTGGATGTTTACAGATCCTTCGCATAGCTCAGGATGACATAGCTAATTGAAAAACTATGATAACATTTACTTTAGCGTTACTATTGCTGGTAGGCGGATACATGGTTTACGGGGCATACGTGAACCGTATCTTTGGTCCTGACAATCGGAAGACGCCGGCCATTACCATGGCAGATGGGGTGGATTATATTCCCCTTCCCAATTGGAAAATCTTTATGATTCAGTTCTTGAACATAGCGGGTTTGGGGCCTATCTTTGGTGCCATTATGGGAGCCCAGTTTGGTACGGCTTCTTATTTGTGGATTGTTATCGGTACGATATTTGCCGGTGCGGTACACGATTTCTTCTCGGGCGCACTTTCCATCCGCAATGCCGGAGAGAGTCTTCCCGAAATGATTGGCCGCTATTTGGGAATGACCACCAAAAAGGTGATGACGCTTTTCACCATGATACTGATGATATTGGTAGGTGCGGTGTTCGTATCCGGCCCTGCTGAATTGTTGGCTGGTATGACACCCGACTATATGGATGCTTACTTCTGGATTGTAGTCATCTTCCTTTATTATGTACTTGCTACTTTGATGCCGGTCGATAAGATTATCGGTAAGATTTATCCACTCTTTGCGTTTGCCTTGTTGTTCATGGCGGTAGGTATTCTGGTGATGCTTTATGTAAAGAGTCCCGACCTGCCCGAAATGTGGAATGGCTTTGGTACCAAATATGAAAAGAATCCTATCTTCCCGATGATGTTCATTTCTATTGCTTGTGGAGCTATCAGTGGTTTCCATGCCACCCAATCGCCTCTCATGGCACGTTGCATGAAGCACGAAAAACATTGTCGTCCCATCTTCTATGGAGCGATGGTGACCGAAGGGGTGGTTGCCTTGATTTGGGCAGCTGCTGCTACGGCTTTCTTCCAGGATAACGGAATCATTGACCAAGTAACCGGACGTGCTTATTCGGGTGCTATGGTGGCTACTCAGATATCGAAAGATTGGTTGGGGGCTATAGGTGGTGTTTTGGCTATCTTGGGTATTGTAGCCGCTCCTATTACCAGTGGTGATACCGCTTTGCGATCAGCCCGCTTGATTGCCGCCGATTTCCTTCGCATCGAACAACGTTCCATGGTCAAACGTTTGATGATTTGTATCCCTATCTTCCTGCTTACCATCGGAGTGTTGGTGTATAGCTTGAGCGATGCCGAAGGATTCAAGATTATCTGGCGATACTTTGCTTGGTGTAACCAAACGTTGGCGGTGTTCACTTTGTGGGCCATAACCGTATATCTGGTTCGCGGAAAGAAGAATTATTTCATTACCCTGCTTCCTGCCTTGTTCATGACATTGGTTTGTTCCACTTATATCTGTATTGCTCCCGAAGGCTTGTCGCTTTCACAAGGTGTGTCTTATGGCATAGGTGGTGCATGTACGTTGGTAGCGGTAATATGGTTTATCGTTTGGTTTAACAAAGAATCAAAGAAACGTCTATGAGAAAGAAATTAAAGAAGTCGGTGTGGATGCCGCTTGCCTTGTTTATTTATACCACAGGTATGGCCGTGTATTTCCTCCCTCGTAATACGGAGATAAGCGATGCGGAGAAGTGGGGAACCATTGGCGTATCTTATGCCATCATTGCCTTGTTGTGGTTTGTGCTTCGCAAAAAGGAACAACAGATGGAAGCATTTAACAAGAAAATGGAGGGAACTTATAAAGATAAAAACCAAATAACTAAATGATAGAAAAAATGAAGAAACTATTAGCAAGCTTGTTGCTGGTATTGGCAACAACCGTTAGCGCAAATGCGCAATTTGAAAAAGATGTATGGTATTTGAATGCTTCACTCACAGGACTCGATTTGTCGCATAGTAAGAGTGAAGGAACCAACTTTGGCTTTGCTATGGCCGGTGGTGCTTTTGTAGCCGACAACATCGCCATTATGCTCAACTTCAAGGGGCAATACGTAGAGCATGGATTGGACGAAACCAGCATTGGTGCACAAGGCCGCTATTATTTCTCCAATTGTGGTGTATATGGTGGATTGGGTATGTCTTACAAGCATTTGGCGGGTAGTGCAGATTTCAAGAAGAACTTGGTTTGCTTTACTCCCGAAGTGGGGTATGCTTTTTTCTTGGGTCGTAACCTTACCGTAGAACCGGCCGTATATTACGACATCAGTTTGGACGAAACATCAGAATATAGCAAACTGGGATTCAAGATAGGCTTCGGCTTGTATTTCTAAAGAATTCGTTATTGTTTGTGTCATTCTGAACGGAGTGAAGAATCTATATACATTTACGTTTTTGTATACAGATTCTTCGCTTTGCTCAGAATGACATTTTTTATCTATCAGTTTATTGCATCAACTTTTCCTTCAAGAACTGACCGGTATAGGAATGGGCGCATTCGGCCACTTCTTCGGGTGTACCGGCTATCACTAAATTACCTCCTCGCTCGCCACCTTCGGGACCTAAATCAATCACATGGTCGGCACACTTGATTACATCCATATTATGCTCGATAATGATGATGGTATGACCTCGGCTGATAAGAGCATCGAAGGCCTCCAACAACTTCTTGATGTCGTGGAAATGTAAGCCTGTGGTAGGCTCGTCGAACACAAAGATGGTTGGCTCGCTCTTCTCGATGCTGAGGAAATAGGCCAGCTTCACACGTTGGTTTTCACCCCCTGAAAGGGTAGACGATGATTGCCCCAATTTGACATAACCCAAGCCTACTTGTTGCAAGGGGAGCAGACGCTTTACTATCTTGGTTTGCTTATGCTCCGTAAAGAACTCAATGGCTTGGTTTACCGTCATCTCCAATATGTCGTAGATGCTTTGTCCTTGATACTTTATTTCCAAGGTGTCGCTCTTGAACCGTTTGCCATGGCAACTTTCGCACTCCAATACCAAGTCGGCCATGAATTGCATTTCCACCGTTACCGTACCTTCGCCCTTACATT
>CAZJFI010000098.1:0-1171 GCA_964545265.1 uncultured Phocaeicola sp. | reverse complement strand
ACCAAGTCGGCCATGAATTGCATTTCCACCGTTACCGTACCTTCGCCCTTACATTCTTCGCATCGGCCTCCTTCGGTATTGAACGAGAAATATCCCGCCGTATAGCCCATCTGCTTGGCAAGGGGTTGTTCGGCAAAGAGTTTTCGTATCTCGTCGTATGCCTTTACGTAAGTCACCGGATTGCTTCGCGAGGACTTTCCGATAGGATTCTGGTCGACAAACTCGATGTCTTTTACCATCTTGATGTCGCCTTCGAGCGAAAGATGTTCGCCCGGGCGTTCGCTGCTTTCGCTACACTCACGCTTCAAGGCATGGAAGAACACATCGCGTACCAGTGTACTCTTTCCCGATCCGCTCACACCGGTTACTACGGTCATCACATTGAGTGGGAAGCGTACGTCGATACCTTTCAAGTTGTTTTCGCGAGCCCCTTTCACTTCGATGTAATTGTTCCATGGACGATGGGCCGAGGGGAGCTCTATCTGTTCCTCGCCAAGCAAGTAGCGAACGGTATAACTATCGCTTCCTTTCTTCAAATCCTTCATGTCGCCCTGATACACAATTTGTCCGCCCAGTCGTCCGGCCTTAGGGCCGATGTCAATAATATAATCAGCTGCCCGGATTATCTCTTCATCGTGTTCCACTACCACAACGGTGTTACCCAATTGTTGCAATTGTCGGAGCACTTTGATGAGGCGGTCGGTATCCCGGCTATGAAGTCCGATACTCGGCTCGTCCAATATATATAAGGAACCTACCAAACTGCTTCCCAACGAAGTAGCCAAGTTGATGCGTTGGCTTTCACCACCCGAAAGCGAGTTGCTCAAACGGTTTAAGGTAAGGTATCCCAAACCTACATCCATCAGGAAGCCTATGCGGTTGTTTATCTCCGTCAGGATACGCTTGGCTACGGCTGTATCGTGTTCATCCAATTGGAGGGTGCGGAAAAACTCCTTCAACTCATAAATAGGAAGTTCCACCAATTCAGAGATGGAACGTCCGCCCACCTTCACATAATTGGCTTCCTTTTTAAGTCGGGTGCCGTGGCAAGTAGGGCATTCGGTCTTTCCCCGATAGCGGGCCAACATTACTCTATATTGAATCTTGTATTGGTTCTCTTCCAGCATTTTGAAGAAAGAATCAATACACGCTTTGCTTCGTGGGCCGTGCC
>CAZJFI010000097.1:0-6325 GCA_964545265.1 uncultured Phocaeicola sp. | reverse complement strand
TAGGAATCAATCTTAAAAAGTATCCATTTTATGGGATTATCGAACCCGTAAACTCTTTCCGGCGCGGATATTATTACCTCTAATACCGTTCAATTGGCGGAGCTTGGCTACAGTGGTACCATATTTAAGCGCAATGCCTCCCAATGTGTCTCCTTGTCTGATTTTATGGTAGGTGGCTCCCTTGCTGTTGGTGGTTGAATCCTTGACGGTAACAGTCTTTCGTTTTCCTTGATACTTGTCGGTCTTATAGGCAAAGACGCTGTCTTGCTTTTCGATAAAGTTCCCTATTTGGTTTTCGGGTAACCTCAAAGCGTATGGCTTGTTGTTACCGGGAATGATGTCTTTTTTATACTGCGGGTTCAAGCTGCGCAATTGTTCCATGTTGATGTTACATACTTCGGCTACTTGCTGTAAATGTAACTCCTGATTTATCAAGATGGTATCAGTGGCAGAAGGCAGTTCGCTTTCCATGGGGCAGATACCATGTTCGCAATAGTAGTTCATGACGTAATTGGCAGCGATGAAAGCAGGTACATACCCACGGGTTTCACGGGGCAGATAATTGTAGATGGCCCAATAGTCTGTAGCCCCATTGGCACGGCGGATGGCTTTGTTCACATTGCCAGGGCCGCAATTATAGGCTGCCAATACTAAATTCCAATCCTTATAGATGTTATATAGATCTTTCAGATGGCGTGCGGCTGCCCATGTGGATTTGACTGGGTCGCGACGGTCGTCTACCAAACTGTTGTTTTCCAATCCGTATAGTTTCCCTGTACTGAGTATGAATTGCCATAAGCCTGAAGCACGACGACGGGAAAGGGCTTGAGGGTTTAATGCCGATTCTATGATGGGCAAGTATTTCAGTTCCATCGGAAGATCGTATGCGTCGAGTGCTTCTTCAATGATGGGCATGTAAAAATTGGCTGCTGCCAACATATAGGAAACTTTATTGCGTAGGCGGTTGGTATATGCTTCTATCGATTTTTTTACCGCTTCGTTGTAGGGCATTTCGATGATGGAAGGGATGCGCGACAAACGGTCAATGTAGAGTGAATCGCTGACCACCGGATTGGTTGCCGTAGTTTGGCAATTCTTGTCAGGTGAAATCAGATTCTTGGATTGCCAGTCCCAATATAGGCTGTCCATATCGGATTCCATACTCTCGGGCAAGTCAATGACTTCTTCTTTCCCGTCCTTATTATGAACGATTATGGTTTGAACTTGTGCGTTTACTCCGCAGAAACCGAATAAAGATAATATTCCTATCAGATAGTTTTTCATGTAATAATGGATAATTAAAATTTAAGGCTGCATTGCAAACCTACAGAATTGTAAGTCTTGCTACGCCCATCGTTGAATAGAGCGGGCTCTACCTTCAAACCAATGTCTTTGGATATGTCGAAATTGGACAATTCGGCATCAACATAGGCGTCAATGACCGATAGAAGGTATACTCCTATGAAACAAAATATACTTAAATCGCGCTGACGGCGATACAAGTCTTTTCTCTTCTTAAATATTTCTTGATAACGTGATTCCTGTCCGCTGATGTTGGCACTGGGCGGCAGAAAATCTTCATAACTCTTGGTGTTTGGGTCATCGTCCATAATGTCCAGATAGGCTTGTGAGTAGTCTTTGTACATCTGCCCGTTCCAAGACAAGGCATAGGCACAACCCACAAAACCTCCATATACCAAAGGAAGTTTCCAATATTTACGGTTGTAAATTTGTCCGGCACCGGGGATGACCAATGCCATCCAAACGGCTCGGTTAGGATTGGGTACAAAACGCTCTTTTTGAATGGTCAGTTCCTGTTGGGTGGTATCCTTCAGTATCAAGGCGGTAGTGTCTACCGGTGCTTCCAATTCTTTCAATTGCTTTTGGTTCCTTTGTTCGATACTGTCTGTGGTAAAGAAAAGAGAGTCCCGAGGGATTATCTGTCTTTGCAAAGAGTCTCTCGAAATTCCTTGTCGTCTTTGCAGTGCCTTTTGGGCATAACCATTCATGCTTCCCATTCCGATGAATACAAGAAGCAGCAATAGCCCAAGCTGATATGTAAATTGTCTCTTTTTCAATTAGTTGTTCTTCTTTAATGAATCAAGGATTTCCATGATTCGTTCCAAATCTTCTTCGTTGTTGAAAGGAATACTGATTTTCCCTTTTCCTTTCGAACTGCGCGAAAGCTGTACCTTTGTCCCGAAGAATCCGCATAAATGCTTTTGTAACATGACGTATTCTTCCGGTAGTTTGTTGCCGGTAGGACGTATTTTTTTTCCTCCGCTGTCTATGCTTTCGCCACTGGCAAGTGCCTTGACGATTTCTTCCACTTTTCTAACGGAATAATCGTGTGCCTTGATTTCATTGAAGATACGGATTTGAGTCTTCGGATCGTTCAGTGAAAGGAGGGCACGGGCATGTCCCATATCTATTTCCTTATTCTTCAATGCTACTTGGATGGTAGCCGGCAATTTCAGCAGTCTCAGGTAGTTGGCAATGGTAGTACGTTTCTTGCCTACTCGTTCGCTGAGGCGTTCTTGTGTCATGGCATATTGCTCCATCAGTTGCTGATAGGCCAATGCTATTTCCAAGGAGTTGAGGTCTTCACGCTGGATGTTTTCCACCAAAGCCATTTCCATTACATTCTCATCGTCGGCCGTTCGAATGTAAGCGGGAACCGTCTTTAAACCGGCCTGAATGGAGGCACGGTATCTTCTTTCACCTGCAATGATTTGATACGAATTATCATTCATCTTGCGTAAGGTGATTGGTTGGATGATACCAATTTCGGCAATGGAATCAGCCAGTTCTTGTAACGCCACAGGGTCAAACTCACGGCGTGGTTGGTTAGGGTTGACGGAGATTTTGCTCAGTTCTATCTCGTTGATGGAGGAAGAGCCTGAGGTCTTGACTTCGTCGGTCGATATCAAAGCATCGAGTCCGCGTCCTAAAGCAAATTTCTTTTGTACTGCCATGGCTGTTATGTGTTACGGGTGATAATTTCTTTTGCCAATGCCAAATGGTTTTTCGCTCCGTTGGAGTCGGCATCGTATAGAATGACAGGAACTCCATGACTGGGAGCTTCGCTCAACTTGACATTACGTTGGATGATGGTCTTGAAAACCAACTCCTGGAAATGTCTTTTCACTTCATCATATATCTGATTGGCCAAACGAAGACGTGAATCGAACATGGTCAACAAGAACCCTTCAATTTCAAGTCCCGGATTCAGCTTCGATTTGATAATCTTGATGGTGTTGAGCAACTTGCTGATTCCTTCTAATGCAAAGTATTCACATTGTACGGGAATAATCACAGAATCGGCAGCTGTCAAGGCATTGATAGTAATTAATCCTAACGAAGGTGAACAGTCTATCAGAATATAATCGTATTCCTCTTTCATCGATGAAAGTACTTCTTTCATGATGTTTTCGCGCTTATCCAAGTTGAGTATCTCAATCTCTGCACCTACCAAATCAATGTGCGAAGGAACTACATCAAGTCCATCGATATCGGTGGTGAAAATTGCTTCGCGGATATCGGCCTGGCTTACTAAACATTCATAGATAGAATATTCTACCTCCTTGACGTTTACGCCCAATCCTGATGAAGCATTGGCTTGGGGGTCGGCATCAATGACCAGCACTTTCTTTTCCAAGGTGGCTAAGGAAGCGGCCAGATTAATTGTGGTGGTGGTTTTACCAACGCCACCTTTCTGATTGGCTAAAGCAATAATTTTTCCCATATACAGTCAGTTTTTCTCGCTGCGAAATAACAAATAATAATTGATTGAACCTATTTCTCGGAGCGGTCTTTGACAAAACTGTTGATAACTCGTTGGTATTGTTAATAAACTGCGGCAAAGATAATGATTTGTTGCCAAAAAACTGTATCTTTACACGCTAAAAAGAGTAAACAGATCATGATGAATCCAAATAGACCACTTATATTCATATCGAACGATGATGGCTACCGGGCCAAAGGTATCAATGAATTGGTAGAAACATTGCGTGATGTCGCAGATTTGGTTGTGATGGCTCCAGACGGTCCTCGCTCGGGTGCGGCATGTGCCATGACTTCCGAACAACCGGTACGTTATTATAAGGTAAAGGAAGAAGAAGGACTGGTAGTCTACCGTTGTACAGGTACTCCGGTAGATTGTGTAAAATTGGCTTTGCATACCATGCAGCGATGCCCGGATATTGTATTGGGTGGTATAAACCATGGAGATAACTCGTCGGTTAATGTTCATTATTCAGGTACTATGGGAGTGGTGCTTGAAGGGTGTATGAAAGGCATTCCTTCCATCGGCTTTTCGCTTTGTGACCATGCGCCGGATGCCAATTTCAAACCGATGCTTTCCTATGTGAAAAACATCGTTTTGTCGGTACTAAAACATCGTTTGCCACAAGGAGTATGCTTGAATGTGAATGCTCCTATAGCTGATGCTTATCAAGGAGTGCGTATCTGTAGGCAAACCCAAGGAGTGTGGGAAAATGAATGGAAATGTTGCCCACATCCTCGAGGAGGTGAATATTATTGGCTGACAGGGAATTATCGTATAACAGAAGGCAATTCCCCCGACAATGATCATTGGGCATTGGATAACGGATATATTGCCATTACTCCTGTGCAGATTGATATGACAGCCTATCAAGTAATGGAAGAACTGAAAAACTGGAACTTATGAAATATTACCTGATAGTAGGGGAGGCCTCGGGCGACCTGCATGCATCCAATCTGATGCGTGCCTTGAAGGAACTCGACAAAGAAGCTGATTTCCGTTTCTTTGGGGGAGATTTGATGAGTGAGGTAGGAGGTACTCGGGTAAAACATTACAAGGAACTGGCCTATATGGGTTTCATACCCGTATTGCTTCATTTGCGTACCATCTTTAAGAATATGGATATTTGCAAGGCTGATATTGTGCAATGGAATCCCGATGTAGTGATATTGGTCGATTATCCGGGATTTAATCTGAAAGTAGCCGAATACATTAAGAAGCATACCAACATACCTGTATATTACTATATCTCGCCTAAAATTTGGGCGTGGAAAGAGTATCGTATCAAAAACATCAAGCGGGATGTAGATGAATTGTTTTCCATTCTTCCTTTTGAAGTTCCTTTCTTTAAGAAACATCAGTATCCGATACATTATGTGGGGAATCCTTGTGTGGATGCGGTAGACAATTTCCGCAAAGAACAAAAGGAAAGCTTGGAGGATTATTTGCAAGCTAATAGCTTGGAAACCAAGCCTATCATCGCTTTGCTGGCAGGTAGCCGCGAACAGGAAATAAAGGATAATCTACCCATCATGTTGGAGGCTTCCAAAGAATTTGTAGATCGCTATCAATTGGTTTTGGCGGGTGCTCCAAGTATGGATGTAGCATCGTATCAGAAATATCTACGTGAGGATGTACCGGTAAAAATTGTTTTTGGGCAAACTTATCGGTTGCTTCAACAAGCCGATGCTGCTTTGGTTACTTCAGGCACTGCAACGTTAGAGACGGCACTTTTCCGGGTACCTCAAGTAGTCTGCTATTATGTAGCTATGGGAAAACTGATATCCTGGTTGCGTAGAAAAATACTCAAAGTAAAGTATATCTCTTTGGTTAATTTGGTGGCAGACAGGGAAATAGTCCGCGAATTGGTGGCTGATGGGATGACAGTATCCTATGTCAAGAATGAGTTGGATGCCCTATTGAATAATGCGGCCTATCGCAACCAAATGTTGGCTGAATATGACCGCATGATTCATATCTTAGGACCGTCAGGTGCTTCCCGTCGGGCCGCTTCCAAAATGCTGGAACTTTTACAGAAGTGAGGTGATGTAGAGGTAGACTACAGCCGCAGGTACAGCCATCAATGTGCTGTCGAAGCGGTCGAGCATGCCTCCGTGTCCGGGGAGTATATTACCCGAATCTTTAATGCCTAAATGCCTCTTCATCAAAGATTCTGTCAAATCGCCCCAGGTACCGAATACCACAACGGTGAGTGCCATTCCAATCCAAGTGGCGGTAGGCATGATGGGGAAGAAATGAGCCAAAGCAAAGGCCGCAATGATGCAGAATACGGCTCCTCCGATAGAACCTTCCCATGATTTCTTAGGAGATATGCGTTCAAACAAACGATGCTTTCCGAATAGCATGCCTGTACAATATGCACCGGTGTCGTTTACCCAATTGAAAATGAAAATGGAAAGCGGTAATATGAATACATATTGTGACACCGAGATTTCCAGATTGTTTTGGAAAGCCAGCACATTCAATAAAGCAAAAGGTAATCCCACATATAGCTGGCTCATCATGGAATAGGCCCAATTG
>CAZJFI010000096.1:0-6455 GCA_964545265.1 uncultured Phocaeicola sp. | reverse complement strand
CTCCTACTTTGGCTATCTGCCCTAACTGTGGCGAATGGCATGTTTACCACACTGTTTGTGGAGCTTGCGGTTATTACAGAGGTAAGTTAGCTATTGTAAAAGAAGCTGCTGTTTAATCGGTGGCTTTCAAAACACGTTTGTACGTTTTGTGAAAATATAGCCGGCGAGCTTCGGCTCTGTCGGCTGTTTTTATGAGTGTACAAATTAATTTTTAGAAATGATGGAAAAAATTAATGCAGTAATAACAGGAGTCGGAGGTTATGTTCCAGATTATGTCTTGACGAATGAAGAACTCTCAAGAATGGTGGATACCAATGATGAATGGATTATGACCCGAATCGGAGTTAAGGAAAGACGTATCTTGAATGAGGAGGGATTGGGTACTTCGTATATGGCGCGTAAGGCTGCTAAGCAGTTGATACAGCGTACTGGAGTTAATCCTGACGAGATAGATGCTATTCTCGTTTCAACAACAACTCCGGACTATCATTTCCCTTCTACAGCATCTATCCTTTGCGATAAATTAGGATTGAAGAATGCATTTGCATTTGATTTGCAAGCTGCTTGCTGTGGCTTTTTATATGGACTTGAATTGGCTGCTTCTCTAATTTGTTCGGGAAGACATAAAAAAGTAATCTTGGTTGGTGCTGATAAAATGTCGTCAATGGTTGACTATAGCGACCGTGCTACTTGCCCAATTTTTGGTGATGGTGCTGCTGCAGTATTGATTGAAGCTACAACAGAAGATTATGGTATTATGGATTCTTTATTGCGGACAGATGGTAAAGGACTTCCTTTCTTGCATATGAAAGCTGGCGGTTCTGTTTGTCCTCCTTCTTATTTTACTGTAGACCATCGGATGCATTATCTTTATCAAGAAGGAAGAACGGTATTTAAATACGCTGTTTCAAATATGTCTGAAATAACTTCTGTTGTTGCTGAAAGAAACGGATTGAACAAAGAAAACATCAGCTGGGTAATTCCGCATCAAGCCAATTTGCGTATTATTGATGCCGTTGCTTCAAGATTAGAAGTGCCACAGGATAAGGTGATGATTAACATCCAGCGTTATGGTAATACCAGTGCTGGAACGCTTCCGTTATGTCTTTGGGATTACGAAAAGAAGCTGAAAAAAGGTGATAACTTAATCTTTACAGCATTTGGCGCTGGATTTACTTATGGTGCCGTTTATGTGAAGTGGGGTTATGACGGTAGTAAAAGATAAATCTAACAATACTAAATAGAAAACGCATCCGCAAAAAAGATGCGTTTTTTTGTCTGTAACGAATTTAATTAAAGAATATGCATAAGGCTGGATTTGTGAACATTGTAGGAAATCCGAATGTAGGGAAATCTACTTTGATGAATCTGTTGGTAGGTGAACGTGTTTCAATCGCTACTTTTAAGGCACAGACAACCCGTCATCGTATCATGGGTATTTTGAATACTGATGATATGCAGATCGTATTTTCGGACACACCGGGTGTGTTGAAACCAAACTACAAATTGCAGGAATCGATGCTGAATTTTTCAGAGTCGGCATTGGCAGATGCAGATGTTTTGTTATACGTGACAGATGTCATTGAGAAGCCTGATAAAAATATGGATTTTATAGAAAAAGTCCGTAGAATGCAGGTCCCAGTCCTTTTGCTTATCAATAAAATAGACTTGAGTAATCAAGAAGATTTGGTCAAGCATGTGGAAACATGGCATGAATTGCTTCCACAGGCTGAAATTATTCCTATTTCCGCTCTTTCAAAATTCGGAGCGGATATAGTAATGAAACGTATTAAAGAATTGCTCCCTGATTCTCCTCCTTATTTTGGAAAGGACCAATGGACTGACAAACCAGCCCGTTTTTTTGTTACGGAAATCATTCGTGAAAAGATTTTATTGTACTATGACAAAGAAATCCCATATGCGGTTGAAGTGGTTGTAGAACAATTTAAGGAAGACGAAAAATGTATTCGAATCAATGCGGTGATTTATGTAGAGCGTGATTCTCAGAAAGGTATTATTATAGGGAAGCAAGGAAAAGCATTGAAGAAGGTTTCAACCGAGGCAAGAAAGACATTGGAACACTTCTTCCAGAAATCCATCTATCTGGAAACTTTTGTCAAAGTGGATAAGGATTGGCGAAGTTCAGATAAGGAACTGAAAAGCTTTGGATATCAATTGGATTAACCGGCTGAGATAGCCGTAAATTATTTGAAAATGGGAAATTTAGTAGCAATTGTAGGTAGACCCAATGTAGGTAAGTCTACTCTCTTCAATCGTTTGACCAAGACTCGTCAAGCGATTGTGAATGAGCAAGCCGGTACTACTCGTGACCGCCAGTATGGTAAGTCGGAGTGGTTGGGACGTGAATTCTCTGTAGTGGATACAGGAGGTTGGGTAGTAAACTCTGATGATGTATTCGAAGGAGAAATACGCAAGCAAGTGATGTTGGCTGTAGAAGAAGCTGATGTGATTCTGTTTGTTGTAGACGTAATGAATGGGGTGACCGATCTTGATATGGAAGTGGCAGGAATCCTTCGCCGTACTCAAAAACCTGTTTTGATGGTAGCCAATAAAACAGATAATAACGATCTTCAATATAATGCAGCAGAGTTTTATTCACTTGGTTTGGGAGATCCTTATTGTATTTCTGCACTTAGTGGCTTTGGAACAGGCGATTTGCTTGATTTGATTGTCAGCAAGTTCAGTAAGGATACAGAAGAAGCCTTAGATGAAGAAATCCCACGTTTTGCTGTAGTAGGACGTCCGAATGCAGGAAAATCGTCTATTGTGAATGCGTTTATAGGAGAGGACCGTAACATTGTAACTGATATAGCAGGAACAACCCGCGATTCCATTTATACCCGTTATGAGAAGTTTGGTTTTGATTTTTATTTGGTAGATACAGCCGGTATCCGTAAAAAGAATAAGGTGACTGAGGACTTGGAATATTATTCAGTCATTCGTTCCATTCGCTCTATTGAAAATTCCGATGTATGTATTTTAATGATAGATGCAACGCGTGGTATTGAAGGACAAGACTTGAATATTTTCTCGCTTATCCAACGTAATCAGAAAGGCTTGGTTGTAGTGGTGAATAAATGGGACTTGGTTGAAAATAAGGATGTCAAGGTGATGAAATCATACGAAGATGCCATTCGTTCACGCTTTGCACCGTTCACCGATTTTCCCATTATCTTTGCTTCGGCTATGACAAAGCAACGTATATTCAAAGTGTTGGAATCGGCTAAGGAAGTGTACCAGTCGCGTACTCGTCGAGTGCCTACTGCACGTTTGAATGAAGAAATGCTTCCACTGATTGAAGCTTATCCACCGCCATCCAATAAGGGAAAATACATCAAGATTAAGTATTGTACGCAGTTGCCGAATACGGCTGTTCCATCATTCGTGTTTTTTGCAAACTTGCCTCAATATGTTAAGGAGCCATATCGTCGTTTCTTGGAGAATAAGATGCGTGAAAAATGGAATTTCTCCGGAACTCCGATTAATATTTTTATCAGACAAAAATAAAAAGAACTCCCTTCGGGGAGTTCTTTTGCTATTTATGAGTTTCTTCTTCTTTTACCTTCTTTAGTAAGTCGGAAGCGAAAATAAAGTCGTTGAATCGTTGGTTGGTGGCTGTAAAAACTTGTGTCTTGTCACCTTCCCATTCTTTTCGCCCTTGATAGATAAAGATGATGCTGTCTCCAATTCCCATCACCGAATTCATATCGTGGGTGTTTATGATGGTGGTCATGTTATATTCGGTGGTGATGTCATGAATCAGTGCATCGATAACGAGCGATGTCTTGGGATCGAGTCCCGAGTTTGGCTCGTCACAAAAAAGATATTGGGGATTCAGTGCAATGGCGCGGGCAATGGCTACACGTTTCTGCATACCGCCGGAAATCTCACCGGGATACTTGTCTTGTGCATCTATTAAGTTTACTCTATCCAAACAAAATTGGGCGCGGCGTACACGTTCTCTATAGGTATCGTCGCTGAACATGTCTAAGGGGAACATGACGTTTTCGAGTACGGTTTGGGAGTCGAATAAAGCGGCACTTTGAAAGATCATACCCATTTCTCGGCGAAGTGTTTTTTTTTCGTTTTTCGACATGTTCAAGAAATTACGTCCATCGTATAGAACTTCTCCCTTTTCGGGGGTCAAAAGCCCCACAATGCTTTTCATCAGTACCGTTTTTCCCGAGCCGCTTTGACCGATAATCAGATTGGTCTTTCCGTTTTCGAATTGGGCGTTGATGTCGATTAATACATCTTTGTCCTCGAACGATTTGTATAGTGATTTTAATTCTATCATGAGGTATCAAGCTAATAGACGGGTTAATACAAGATCGGAAAAGAGAATGAGTACACTACTCATTACCACAGAATCCGTACTGGCTTTTCCTACAGAGATGGATCCCCCTTCAACGGTATAGCCGAAGAAGGCTGATACGCTTGAAATGATGAAAGCGAATACAATTCCTTTGATGAAGCTACACCAAACAAACCATTCCTGGAAACAATATTGCAAACCGTATTCCAAGTCTTCGGCATTGAGCACACCTCCGAACCAACAAGTGCAGAATGCCCCAATAATACCGGCTACAATACTGAATACAATCAAGAAAGGAATCATGGTCATAAGGGCGGTAATCTTCGGAAGAATCAGATAGTTTGCCGAATTAACTCCCATAATCTCAAGTGCATCAATTTGTTGGGTCACTCGCATGGTGCCCAATTCGGATGCAATGTTTGAGCCTACTTTACCCGCTAATATCAAACACATGATGGAAGAAGAAAATTCCAACAGCAGAATCTCGCGAGTGGTATAGCCCACAACAAAACGGGGCATCCAAGGACTTTCAATGTTTAATTTAATTTGAATGGTGATAACGGCTCCAATGAAAAAAGAAATGAGGAGCACAATGCCAATAGAGTTTACACCCAATTGCACCATCTCGTTCAGATATTGCTTGAAGAACATCCTTATGCGGTCGGGACGGGCAAAAGTACGCCACATCAGTATCAGGTATTTTCCTAAAGTGGCGATGGGTTTTAGAATCAATGTATTCATAATGGGTGCAAAATTACTTCTTTTTGTCTATAAAAATGCAAAAGTATGTCTGATTTTGTGTTCTGTTGTCCGTATACTAAACTTTTTTAGTACTTTTGTCGAAAATTAGATTCTTATGTCAGAGCAAGAAATGATAAATGCACCGGTAGAGGCGACCGAAGAAAAGAAAATGGTGCTTCGTGCGGAAGGGCTGGTAAAGAAATATGGTAAGCGCACGGTGGTAAACGGTGTGAACTTTGAAGTGAAACAAGGTGAGATTGTGGGTTTGCTGGGGCCGAATGGTGCCGGTAAGACCACTTCATTCTATATGACCACCGGTTTGGTGGTGCCTAATGGTGGGCATGTCTATCTGGATGATTTGGAAATAACAGACTTCCCCGTTTATAAACATGCCAAGGCCGGAATTGGTTATTTGGCGCAGGAAGCTTCGGTTTTCCGCAAGATGAGTGTGGAAGATAATATCGCTTCAGTCCTTGAACTGACCGACAAACCGATAGAATATCAGAAAGAAAAGCTTGAGAGCCTGATTGCCGAATTCCGTCTACAGAAAGTGCGCAAAAACTTGGGCGACCAACTTTCGGGAGGTGAACGTCGACGCACGGAAATTGCCCGTTGTTTGGCCATCGACCCCAAGTTCATTATGCTTGATGAACCCTTTGCCGGGGTAGACCCCATTGCTGTAGAAGATATCCAGCACATTGTATGGAAATTGAAGGATAAGAATATCGGCATTCTGATTACCGACCACAATGCGCTCGAAACTCTTCGTTTGACCGACCGTGCTTATTTGCTTTTCGAAGGAAAAATCCTTTTCCAAGGAACTCCCGAAGAATTGGCCGAGAACCCAGTAGTGCGCGAAAAATATTTGGGAACCAACTTTGTGCTCCGTCGTAAGGACTTCCAGTTGGAAGAAGAATTGCGCAATAAGCGGGCAGCCCAATAAGTTTGCATGGAAAAACCGCCGTTTTACGAATAAGAAACCGTCGTTTTATACTTCATAAAACGACGGTTTACATTTTCTTATCAACTTACCTCATTCTGGCTTCGCGTACAATCATTTGTCGTCCCATCAGTTCGGAACCGTTTAAAGAGTGGATAATCCGATATTCACTCATCGGGTTTTCCATTTCTACAAAACCAAATCCTTTTGACTTGCCCGTATCATGATCCTTCACTATTTTGATGGAGATGATGTTCCCATAGTTTGCCAACACTTTTTCCAAATCTCTTTCCTTAATCCGATAATTAAGGTTTCCAATGTACATACTCATATTTCTAAGACATAATATATTGATAAATGCTTGTTCTTTTCTAAGCTAAAGAACGGATTTGTTGGATGATTTGTTGAATAAAACCGGAGCTAAAATCATTTCGTTTA
>CAZJFI010000095.1:0-6491 GCA_964545265.1 uncultured Phocaeicola sp. | reverse complement strand
ACAAAATTGGTGTCAGCTTCTCTTCTGAAACGGGAACGGTGAGTGACTGGAAAGTAAAATAGGAATCGACATCCAATCTTATTTATACTCAAACGATTCTACATCTACGTAACCACCCAACTTCTTGGTAGCGTAATTAAAGACGGCATACTTGCTGCCCATGAACATCCGACGATAATCGAATACCATCTTCACCGGTTCGCCTATCTGGTTCCATTGCTTACCATCCAAGCTATAGAAGAAGGTGGTCCAATCTTTACCCAAGCCGAACTCTCCATCAATGCGCAAATAAATCCGATTGCTCTTCAAAGGAATACGAGCCATTTCTTTAGTCTTCACTTCCTTTATGACTTTGACTCCCTGATTATCACCGAATACAGAATACTGTTCACTCATCACCAGTTCTTTCTTTCCTTTGTTCATTTCTACGGTCAACACACCACTATCACCGTTGTAAGCGGAAAATCCGGTTCTGTCGCCATTCTTCATACCTTTCAAATCGATACAAACAGATGCTGAACAGGAAGGGCCTACCATGCGTTGGGTCAAGGTATTGGGAGCCACAAACAGATTGTCCACTACCCGAGCGGTTTTCAAGCGCAAGCAACCCGGACGTGCGGTCAAGCTCCAAGCCTCATCTATCGGGTTATGGTTCCATTGCCAATAGAGGGAAAGTTTGTCTGAATCGAATTCATCCGAACCGCATATACCTTTCATAGAAGTATGTGGGATATCGAGATTGTTCGGGATGCGTCCGTCTTCATCGCCCAAGATAGGCCATCCATCTTTCCAAGTACAAGGCATCAAACAAGGAACACGACCCACTCCCCCACGATCCTGGAAGATAAGGGCATGCCATTCGCCGTCTTTTCCTTGAACCACACAACCTTGGCCTACTCCACCATATCCTTCGAATTCGGATTCAAGAATTATCTTCTTTTCGTAAGGACCGGTAATCTTATCGGCACGATAGCATACTTCACGGCGCAAGCGTCCCGGAATACTCCAATCCATGGAAATCATCATCAGGTAATACTTGCCATTATGCTTGAAGGCGGCACTACCTTCGAGCAAGCCTCGTTCATCGGCATCGCGCTCAAAGATCTTCATATCAATTCCACCTTCCAAGTCGTCACTCAAGTCGGGATTCAATTCGGTCAGTCGGCCTGTATCGTGGAACAAATATACCCGACCGTCGTCGTCGAAGAACAACGAACCGTCGTGGTGGTGACGGGGACGGGAAAGCAACGTCCATGTGCCTGTCGGATCTTCGGTAGTAAAAACAAATCCTCGTCCCGGTGCACCGTTGCAAGTAAACCATACATAGAACTTCCCTTGATGGTAACGGATGGAGGAAGCCCATTGTCCTTGTCCATAAGCAGTACCATCAATCAGATTGTATCGGTCTCCATCGTCAATTCGGGGAAACACATAACTGACGGTTTCCCAATGCTGCATATCAGGTGAACGCATGATGGGTGCACCCGGCATCAGATGCATGGTAGTACTAATCATGTAATAGTATTCACCATCGAAGCAAACCGACATATCGGGCACATCGGCATAAAGAATGGGGTTACGGTAGGTGCCATGCTTGGCACGATAATTCAGTGCCAATAATTTATGAGCATAGCATCTGCCCAATATGCGATAACCTTCGGCTGTAAAATGAAGACGGTCTTTGGCCGACGGGCATCCTTTGGAGGATATGACATGAGCCGTAGGAATCACCTCGGGAAGGGTAGCTATCACATCGTTCATCACGGCGCATGCACCATTTTGTTCAGCATGTACCACTTCACCGGCCAACAAAGGTACGTCCTCTGCTTTCAGGTTCAAGTCGGCCAACAGGTTTTCGTATACACCCTTTACCTTCATCGGCCAATCCTTTTCGCCGGTATTCGATTCGCCTTGATGCAAAAGAATACCTTTGATGACACCATCTTTCTGAGCCTTCTTAGCCAGTTCTACCAAACGACCGTAAGGATTGTTATCGTATTCTTTCGCCATGTTCTTCAACCAGCCCGGTTGGGTAGTGAGGTGTTCCGCATAGTTTTCCTTGTCGAACAATTCAATGCGGCATCCACCGATGGAAACATTGATGATACCAATCTTTACCTCTTCAGGAAGGTTTTCGACCAACGTACGACCGAAGTAATCACCGGGAGTCAATCCGGTATAGCAACGTGACAAAGGAGGAACAGCCGTATACCATTCGCCCTTCACTCTACCCAAGTCCGGACAATCCACGGCCGACATCACTTGGAAGCGTTCACTCACTCCTTCCTTATCTTGAGGTTCAATTCTTGCATTCCCTTCCATATTCGATTGGCCCAAGCACAAATAAATATGGAAATTCTTATCTTGTGCCATCGTTGCCAATGAGAGCAACGACATGCAACCTACAAGCATCAATTTCTTCATAGTTCTTTATTCTTTCGGGAAGATAATCTGATAATTACCACTTAAATGCATGAAAGCAAACAGGCGCAACAAACCGTCATAATAAGCATCGAAATAACCGTCTTCATAAGGTTCGTGCTTGGCATTCCACAAGCGGTCTACAAATTCACGGCTCTTGTTGTGCGTACATACCAACGATACAGCAGCCGAAGTAGCCACCAACCCCAATGAATGTCTCAAAGCGGTATATTCACCGGCACCCAAGATACGTTCTACCTTAGAACCATCTACATTGTACTGGTCAACAAACGTATCAACACCTTCCTTATAAAGGAAATTCTGAATCTTGTTGCCATATTCCTGTTGCCATTCCTTATCGGCACAGGCCCATGAATAATCCAACGCAATGTTCATCGGAACACGCCATGAATCGAATCGGAAAGCGTCGCCTATGATTCGCTGACTTCCCATCAATGTACCATCGTAATTATTATAATCCGGATTCAAGCCTGTTACCGGATGGATACTCTTGTGTAGGTATTCACGACTGGCCTTGGCACATTCTCTCCAGAAATTGCTACGGCCATCGTTAGCCCATCTGGCCCATACTTCGTAGAAAGCGGGAAGGTGGTAAGAAGGGTCGGTATATTTACCTCCCCACGAGTCGGGGGTGAACGTAATCAGCTTCTGCTCTACATTGATAAAAGGAGCTACCCTATCCATACCGGTCTTCTGCATGGAACAATCCAGAATATTCTGAGCCTCGGCCAAATAATTGATACCTGTATCATTTCCCCAACGGTTGGAGGCAAAAATCAATGCGGTAACATAATACAATTCACCATCAGAAGCCGGCCCCTGAGCGTTACGGGTACCGTCTGTCTTACAACTCCAGGCGAAATAACCTTTCATGGAGCCTTCCTGGTGTTGCATGTATTTCTTACCCCAACGCCACAAGCGGTCGAAAATATCTTTCTTGTCGAATTGTACTGCAATCATCAGGCCGTACGACATACCTTCTGTACGTACATCGTGGTTCTTGATATCGCTGATATAGGCCATACTGTCGCCAACTTCAAAATACACTTTGTTAGGACCATAGAAAACACCATCGAACACGTCCTTCAATTTGGCATCTATATCAGCTTGTTTATAACCGTATTCGGCAAACAAGTTTCTGTACTCTTTCGTTTCGAAAGCACCCGCTGTCCAAGGAGTACCGTCAAAACCCATCCAATCCACTTCCATAGAACCACTCTTTAAGGTGACATACAAATCTTGAATACCGGTAGGAGCATTCTTCACCGGTGCATTTACCACAGTCCAGTCCTTACAACGCGGAACTTTAATAGTTGCCATAGCATTTCCTTTCTTTCCACCGGTCTCTACTTGTAACGTACCACTTGTAGCCGATTTCACTCTGATTTTCACTTCCTGAACCGATTCTTTTCCAAAGTCCACACGGTTGTATTGAACACTTGCTCCGCCCTTATTGAAAACAGTCTTCCAGCCTTCAAACGGATTGGCCTCATCCATATATGCAATAGATGCTTTATGAATAGTGTTGTAACGGTCTATCTGAATTTGGCTATTCGCTTTGGTAATGCCTACACCACGATGAGTAGGAATTACTTTCTGAATGGTACCATCCGGATTGAAGAAGAGCGAATCGATGCGTGCCGAACGGTTCTTGTCAAATTTAGGAGAATAATCATTATGGTGATAGAACAGATACCACTGACCTTCGTATTGTACGATGGAGTGGTGATTGGTCCAACAACCGGATTCATGTTCGTCCATAATCACACCTTTGTATTCGAAAGGACCTAATGGATGGTCACTCATACAGTACACCAACGCTTCGGTACCGTCCTTTTCTCTCACCCATGGGAAAGTCAGGTAGTACTTGTCGTTGTGTTTGAAAACAAACGGGCCTTCCATCAAACCACCACCGGTAGGCATACCTTCCAAACGTTGAGGTTGAGAAGCAAGTTCCATCATATTATCTTGAAGTTTGGCGCCAAACATACCGCCCAAAGAATAATACAAATAGCTTTGTCCATCATCATCAATCAACACGCAAGGGTCGATACCCATCACTCCCTTGATGTGGTTACGCATCGGCATGAAAGGTCCTTCCGGGTTCTGTGAGATGGCTACACCAATCGAGAAGCCGCGACCTTCCTTGGGACCTGCCGGGAAATAGAAATAATACATTCCATTCTTATAGACACAATCGGGAGCCCACATGGTATACGAATTAGGCTTTACCCAAGGTACTTGGTTCTGATCCAAGATAACCCCATGGTCGGTCCAATCCACCAGATTCTCGGAAGAGAATACATGATAGTCGCCCATACAGAACCATTCCTTCAAGTGCTCAACCGGACTTGGAATGTCATGGGATGGATATACATACATCTTCCCATTAAAGACTCGGGCAGTAGGGTCTGCCGTAAACTGATTGTGAATAATGGGATTCTGTGCATACATAACAACAACGGCTACACACCAAAACACCCATAATGTAAATTGTTTTTTCATAGTTAGTTGTTTGAATGATTATTACCAATTATCTGTACGGAAAGGAGAAGCCAACAATCCCTCTTTATTGCAGAGGTTGGCCTCATCCGGATTATCACTCCATGCATAGCGGACAGCTACCGGATTCTTCACCGACTTGCTGCTTACCACGACCTTGTTACCACGAATGACAGCCTCTGCCCATACAAACTGTTTGTCTTCGCCGGCAATGGCAAAATGTTTCAGTGTACCTCCTTTCGCCATCAATCCGCGACCGGTTTCTGTAAAGGAAATCACAATCTTGTCACCCTCTATCTTCATATCCTTATAGACAGGTCCCGAATGAGTTACCTTTTCACCATATATTATTTTACGGGCACCCAGGAACAAACGTTGTGCAACTGCTTTCTTATTCAATGGATGAATGTCGTTCCATTCGCCTACATCGTAAGTCACAGCAAGAGCTGTATTCGGCGTAGTCTTGAAAGTATTCAACTGCGCTTCACGGATTCTCGCCCATCCACTATCGGTCGGCTTTTCATGTTTCTCCATAAAATTGGGTAATTGTACCAACAAGAACGGCAATTCGGGCTTTTGCCATAATTCACGCCAATTGGTTATCAATGCCGACATGAGGGCACCATATTCATGAGAACGTCCGGCATTGCTTTCCCCTTGATACCAAATGGCACCTTTCACCCGATAATGACGAATAGGATAAATCATTCCGTTATACAAGCCGGAACCTACCGATTGTCGGTTCTTCAATCGTTCCGCATACTTGGACACTTCCGCCAAATCCAAGCCCACCTTGTATTTCCAAGTACCGGTCAAATCGATTTCAGCAGCATCACCTATTATTTTATATGGTTTATCCTTGATGAATTCCCCGTTACCAGCCGGAGCATTCAATCGGACAGCGATGGTATTCTTTCCCTTTCTCAAAACACCCGCAGGTATTTGATAACGACGAGGCGGATATTCATATCCGGTAGAACCCACATATACACCGTTCACAAATACGGCATCGTTATGTACCAAGGTTCCCATGGCCAGACGAGCGTGTCTACCTTCCATGGCTCCGGGTATCTCAAAATCCTTACGCAACCAAACTGTACCACGTACATTCACTCCATTCTCGCGCCAAGTACCCGGCATCTGCATGGTTTTCCAATCAGAGTCGTCCCAATTCAATTGGTTCCATTTGCCTTCTCCCTGGTCCTTGGACACTTGATTCATGAGTTCCAATGCTTCTTTGTCCAATACCAGACGAGGGAATTCCTTCAGATGTTCCTGACTTACCCAACTTTCAATGGCCGAACCTCCCAAACTGGACACCAACATACCTTGTGGCACTTTTGTCTGGGCATACGCCTCCTGAGCATAGAAATAGGCCAAGGCTGTCCAGTTCATAACTTCCGACGCTACTCCAGAATGCCATACCGCATGACCGGCTATTTCTTCTGCCAAAACTTCTTTTGTATCCTGAGTGGGTACCTTGTAATGACGAATCATGTGATTGTTCGACACGTTGATTTCAGGAAACATTTCTGTCAGACGATGTA
>CAZJFI010000094.1:0-6517 GCA_964545265.1 uncultured Phocaeicola sp. | reverse complement strand
TGTTCACTCACGAAGAAGCGAAACTGATGCGCCAACGACAAGGGATACAGAGCGGTTCGCTCAAAACCATGTTGCGCAACTGGAAAAACAGAGGGTATATAAAGGTGCATGGGGAAGTTTGTAGCGATATCAGCAGGCAACAATACACCAAGACACCCCAATATCTATCGAGACGATGACGTTCAGATGTTCAGTTGTTCAGATGTTCAGATAGATTTTGCGCATGTGGGCACACAGATCCTTCGCTATTGCTCAGGATGACAAACAAGGGGGAGACGTTCAAGATGACAAACAAAAAAAGAAATCATAAATCAAAAATCATAAATCAAAAATGGAACCAAGAGGAATAAGAAACAACAATCCGTTGAATATCCGCCGCACACAAACCGTGTGGCAAGGAATGAAAGAAGAAGTGACCGACAAGGAGTTTGTAGAATTTATTAGCATGGCCTACGGGTACAGAGCTGCCTGGCGCATACTTTTCAACTACTTCTACCGGTTCCTGAGTTTGAAAACCCCGTTTACGGTGAACACCATCATTGACCGATGGGCGCCACCCACGGAAAACCCCACCAAGACGTACATAAACCGGGTATTGGAACTCACGGGATTGGGAGGCAATGAACGCCTTTATCCACCACTAAACCCTCGCGGGGTGTGGAAGCTATCGAGCCTTATCGCCGCTATGACGGTAGTAGAGTGCGGCATCCGTCCCGAAAAGGTGGACATGCAAGCCATCAAGGAGGGATATACACTGGCCTTCGGGGAGCCTTATCCCGATGAAAGCGATACAATTCCCGCCAAGGAGAATGTGGTATGGGACGAGTATTGGGATTGGTCGCCCTTAGCGTATGGGGAGTAAAGGGAAGAAGTGGGTGTGTCAAAATAGAAATTTGCTATCAATTTGTCATCCTGAGCGTAGCGAAGAATCTGAACACATCCACTTTGTGCTTTCAGATTCTTCACTACGTTCAGAATGACACTACACATTAATAGTAAATTTCTATTATGACACACCTCGTTTTATCCGAAGAACAAATAGCAGATAAAGATGGCTGAAATAATGCCGACTGCATCGGCTATCAGTCCGCAAGGAACGGCATGGCGGGTCTTGGCGATTCCCACACTACCGAAGTAAACGGCCAGGATGTAGAACGTGGTATCGGTGGAACCTTGGAAAATGCATGCCAGTCGGCCTACAAACGAGTCGGCACCATAGGTGGTCATGGCATCTACCATCAATCCACGGGCCCCACTTCCGCTCAGGGGTTTCATGATGGCGGTGGGGAGTCCGCCCACAAAATCGCTATTGATACCACAGAGTTGTACTCCCTTTTCGATGGCTCCAATAAGATAATCCATGGCTCCCGAAGCACGGAACACGCCAATGGCTACCAGGATGGCTACCAAATAGGGAATGATGCGCACGGCGGTAGTGAAGCCTTCTTTGGCACCCTCTACAAAGGCATCGTATACGTTCACCTTCTTACGGATGCCCGCCAGGATGAAGCCGGTGATGATCAAGAACAGGAATACATTGGCGCTGGTGGTGGAGTAGACATCAATCTGCGTACGGCTCAAGGTGGTGAAGAACCAGATGATGCCTGCGATGACCAAACTCATGCCTCCAAGGAACAGCATCAAGGTGCGGTTGAACAAGTTGATGCGTTGGTAGATGGCAACAGCAATGAGTCCTGCCAAGGTAGAGAAGAAGGTGGCCAGAAGGATGGGTACAAATACATCGGTGGGCTGGGCAGCTCCCATTTGTGCCCGGTATACCATGATACTGATGGGGATGAGCGTCAGTCCCGAGGTGTTGAGTACCAGAAACATAATCATGGGATTGCTGGCCGTATCCTTCTTGGGGTTCAGTTCTTGCAAGCCCTCCATGGCTTTCAGCCCCAGGGGGGTGGCGGCATTGTCTAATCCCAACATATTGGCAGCCAGGTTCATGAAGATGCTGCCGGTAACGGGGTGCCCCTTCGGAATATCGGGAAACAACTTGCTGAAGATGGGACTAAGCAATTTGGAGAACAAGGCGATGACACCACCTTTCTCGCCTATCTTCATGATACCTAACCACAAGGAGAGTACTCCCGTAAGCCCCAAGGAGATTTCGAAAGCGGTCTTCGAACTGCTGAAAGTGGAGTTGATGATTTCGGGAAATACCGCCGTATCGCCAAGGAACACCAGTCGGAAGGTAGCGATGACGAAGGCTATCAGAAAGAAAGCTATCCAAATATAATTGAGTACCATAAATATTGCATGATTAGTTTGAAAGGCAAAAATACAAAATATTCAATAAAAAAGCGTACATTTGCAGTCAGTTAAATGTAAATGTACATTTTTATGTTGAATATTCTCTTTTTAATAGGTGGCCTGGTCTTGATATTGCTGGGTGCCAATGGCCTGACTGACGGAGCAGCAGCTGTAGCAAAGCGTTTTAAGATTTCCGATCTTGTAATTGGTCTGACCATTGTGGCATTCGGAACTTCGGCTCCTGAATTGGTCATCAGTACCCTGGCAGCTATGGGTGGTAGCGCCGAAATGGCCATTGGTAACGTGGTGGGTAGCAACATCTTCAATGTGCTCATGATTATCGGGGTAACTGCCTTGGTAATGCCCATTAAAGTAGGCCAAGGAACCATGAGCAAGGAAATACCGTTGATGATACTTTGTTCGTTGGTGATTGCCGCTATGGCCAATGATGTATTGTTTGACGGAAGTACAAGCAACATTATCAGTCGGATAGACGGGTTGGTATTGTTGGGATTCTTCTTGATATTCCTCCGCTATACCTTTGCCATTGCCCGTAATGGTGGTGATGAGGCCGAAGGAGAGAAGATCAAGGAAATGCGTATCTGGAAATCGGTACTCTTTATAGCGGGCGGTTTGGCCGGATTGATTTATGGCGGTCAGCTGTTTGTGGATGGTGCCAGTGGTATTGCATCGGCTCTCGGTGTAAGTGAATCCATCATCGGCCTGACCATTGTGGCGGGAGGTACTTCGCTCCCCGAACTGGCCACTTCGGTTACAGCTGCATTGAAGAAGAATTCGGGTATTGCCATCGGTAATGTGATAGGCAGCAACCTGTTCAATGTATTCTTTGTATTGGGATGCAGTGCTACCATCTCTCCGCTTCCTATGGGAGGCATCAACAATGTGGATATGCTGGTACTTATCGGTTCGGCCATCCTCTTCTGGTTGGTGGGCTGGTTCTTCAAGAAGCGTACCATTACCCGTATAGAAGGTGCCTTGTTGGTAGTGTGCTACATCGCCTATACCGCCTTCCTTATTTCGCAACAATAAAATCAAGATATTATGGCTATAACCATCAAGAAAGTTGAGACCTCGAAAGAACTGAAGCAGTTCATCCGCTTCAATTACGAGATGTACAAGGACAATCCGTACTCCGTACCCGATTTGTATGACGACATGCTGAATACCTTCAGCTGCGACAAGAATGCCGCCTTCGAATTCTGCGAAGCCGATTATTTTATGGCCTACAAGGACGGGAAACCGGTGGGACGTGTAGCTGCCATCATGAACAACCGCGCCAACGAAACCTGGAACAAAAAGGAAGTGCGCTTCGGGTGGATAGACTTCATCGACGATGCCGAAGTGTCCGACGCCTTGCTGAAGACCGTTGAGGCGTGGGGTAAGGAAAGAGGTGCTACTGAAATTGTAGGGCCGCTTGGCTTTACCGATTTCGATGCCGAGGGAATGCTGGTAGAAGGTTTTGACCAACTGAGCACCATGTCTACCATCTACAACCATCCTTATTACCCCGAACACATGGTGAAGCATGGGTACGAAAAGGAGGCCGACTGGGTGGAATTCAAGATTTACATCCCCGATGCCATTCCCGACAAGCACAAGCGCATCTCCGAAATCATCATGCGCAAGTATGGCCTGAAGATTGTAAAGTGCACTTCGACCAAGGATATCAATAAGTATGGTCAGGCCATCTTCGACCTCATGAACGAAGCATATAGCCAATTGTATGGCTATTCGGCTTTGTCGCCCAAGCAAATCAAGCAATACATCAAGATGTTCCTCCCGATACTCGACCTCCGTATGGTGACATTGGTGGTCGATTCGGAAGACCACGTGATAGCAGCGGGCATTTCCATGCCATCGCTCAGTGAAGCCTTACAGAAGGCCAAGGGGCGCTTGCTCCCCTTCGGTTGGTATCATCTGCTGAAAGTCATCTTCCTGAAGAAATACCCCAAGGTGCTCGACCTCTTGTTGGTAGCCGTGAAGCCCGAATATCAGAACAAGGGAGTCAATGCCCTGTTATTCTACGATTTGATTCCGGTTTATCAGAAGATTGGCTTTGAATATGCCGAAAGTAATCCGGAACTGGAATTGAACGAAAAGGTTCAGGCGCAATGGGAATACTTCAAGACCGAACAGCATAAGCGTCGCCGTTGCTTTAAGAAAGAAATATAAAACGCTCGTGTGATAGAATAAAGATTACCATGGAAAACAACAATAACTTGGAACTGCCTTTGGATGAGGCGGTGAATGCCGTAGAATATAACGAAGACAACATACGCCATCTGGACGATATGGAGCACATCCGTGTGCGCTCGGGGATGTATATCGGTCGCTTGGGCGACGGACAACAAAGCGATGATGGTATCTATGTGCTTCTGAAGGAAGTGATGGATAACAGTATCGATGAATTCAAGATGGGGGCCGGAAAGAAGATTGAGGTCAACATTGAGGAAGACCTGAGGGTAAGTGTGCGCGACTATGGTCGAGGCATTCCGCAAGGCAAGTTGATTGAGGCGGTGAGCAAGTTGAATACCGGAGGTAAGTACGATTCCAAGGCATTCAAGAAAAGTGTGGGCTTGAATGGGGTAGGTATCAAGGCGGTGAATGCACTGAGCAGTCACTTTGAAGTGGCCAGCTACCGCGATGGAAAAGTGCGCAAGGCCGTGTTTGAAAAAGGTCAGCTTATCAGCGATGTAACGGAAGACAGTGCGGAAGAAACAGGCACCTACATCTTCTTTGAACCCGATGATACCTTGTTCTTGAACTACAAGTTCCAAAGTCAGTTTGTAGAAACGTTGTTGCGCAACTATACTTATCTGAATACGGGATTGACTTTCCTCTACAACAGACAGAAGATTCTATCACGCCATGGATTGGAGGATTTGCTGAAGGATAATATGACTTCCGAAGGATTGTACGAAATTGTACACTTGAAAGGCGAAGACATTGAAATAGCTTTCACACATACCAATCAATACGGAGAAGAATATTATTCGTTTGTCAACGGTCAGCATACCACTCAGGGAGGTACCCATCAGAGTGCATTGAAGGAACATATTGCCCGTACCATCAAGGAATTCTACAACAAGAACCAGGAGTTTTCCGATATCCGTAACGGTATTGTAGCTGCCATAGCATTGGATGTGGAAGAACCGATGTTCGAAAGTCAGACAAAGACCAAACTCGGCTCGAACAATATGTGGCCGGCCATTCCGCAAGAAAACAAGCCTGCCGGCCCCAGCATCAATAAGTTTGTTGGCGATTTCATCAAGACGGAAGTCGACAATTATATGCATAAGCACCCCGATGTTGCGGAGGTGATGTTGCAAAAGATTCAGGAATCGGAAAAGGAACGCAAGGCCATTGCCGGTGTTACCAAACTGGCACGCGAACGCGCCAAGAAAGCCAATCTGCATAACCGCAAGCTCCGCGATTGCCGTTTCCACTTGAATGATGTAAAGGGAGACAAGCAAGAAGAAAGCTGCATCTTCATTACCGAGGGTGATTCGGCCAGTGGTTCCATCACCAAGAGCCGCGATGTGAACACGCAAGCGGTGTTCAGTCTTCGTGGTAAACCGCTCAACTCGTATGGACTCACCAAGAAGGTGGTGTACGAGAACGAAGAGTTCAACCTCTTGCAAGCTGCTCTGAACATTGAAGATGGCATGGAAGGACTCCGTTACAACAAGGTGATTGTGGCTACCGATGCCGATGTGGACGGTATGCACATCCGCTTGCTGATGATTACTTTCTTCCTCCAGTTCTTCCCGGATTTGATTAAGAAAGGCCACGTATACATCCTTCAGACACCGCTTTTCCGCGTGCGCAACCGCAAGAAAGGAGTATACGAAACCATTTATTGCTATACCGACGAAGAACGCTTGGAAGCCATCGAGAAGCTTAGCCCGAATCCTGAAATCACCCGATTCAAAGGGTTGGGAGAAATTTCGCCCGACGAATTCAAGAACTTCATCGGTAAGGACATGCGTCTGGAACAAGTACGCCTCCGCAAAACCGATGCGGTAAAGGAATTGTTGGAGTTCTATATGGGCAAGAATACCATGGAGCGCCAGAACTTTATCATCGACAATCTGGTTGTAGAAGAAGATATTACAAAGGAAGACGCTTAGATGTGTCATCCTGAGCAAAGCGAAGGATCTGAAAACAACCGCATATTGTACTCAGATTTTTCGGACGAAGTCCTCAACAACTCGTCTTCACTACGTTCAGAATGACA
>CAZJFI010000093.1:0-6569 GCA_964545265.1 uncultured Phocaeicola sp. | reverse complement strand
TAAATTAGTCTGTTATAAGTGAACAGTTATTAAACCATCACTAAACAGACTATTTTTATGGAAGAAAAAATCCTTACCCACGAAAACGGAGCCCCCGTTGAGAACAACACCCATTCACTTACCGCCGGACAACGAGGTCCAATATTGTTGGAAGACACATGGCTTATCGAAAAGTTAGCTCATTTCGATCGTGAAGTTATTCCTGAACGACGGATGCATGCCAAAGGTAGCGGAGCTTTCGGTACCTTTACCGTAACCCACGATGTTACCCAATACACTTCTGCCAAACTCTTTTCAGAAGTGGGTAAGCAGACGGATGTATTCGTACGTTTCTCAACTGTAGCCGGTGAACGAGGTGCCGCCGATGCCGAACGCGATATCCGAGGCTTTGCCGTAAAGTTCTATACCGAAGATGGAAATTGGGATTTAGTAGGCAACAATACACCGGTTTTCTTTATCCGCGACCCATTACAATTCCCCGATTTGAATCATGCTGTAAAACGCGACCCGCAAACCAACCTCCGCTCTCCACAAACCAACTGGGATTTTTGGACAATGTTACCCGAAGCACTCCATCAAGTTACCATTGTTATGTCCGATCGTGGCATCCCTGCCAGCTATCGTCACATGCACGGATTTGGTTCGCATACTTATAGCCTCATCAACAAAGATGGACAAAGATTTTGGGTAAAGTACCATTGGCGCACCCAACAAGGAATCAAGAATTTGAGCAATGAAGAAGCTGCCTCTATGGTTGCACACGATCGCGAAAGTCACCAACGAGATTTGTTCGAGGCCATCAAGCATGGTGATTATCCTCGTTGGACACTCTACTTCCAAATTATGACCGAAGAGCAAGCCTCTACATACAAAGAAAATCCGTTTGATATAACAAAGGTATGGAGCCACAAAGAATTCCCATTGATAGAAGTCGGTGTAATGGAATTGAACCGCAACCCTGACAACTACTTTGCCGATGTAGAGCAAGCAGCCTTCAATCCTACCCACCTTGTACCCGGATTGGGACTTTCACCCGATAAGTTACTACAAGGAAGGCTTTTCTCTTATGGTGATGCCCAACGTTATCGGTTGGGAGTAAACCACGACCAAATACCCGTAAATCGTCCTCGTTGCCCCATGCACAGTTATCATCGCGATGGACAAATGCGGGTAGATGGCAACAATGGTGCTACTAAAGGATATTCGCCCAATAGTATCGGAGAATGGAAAACCAAGGCCGGCACTTCATATCCTGCATCACCTACCGAAGGATTGTCCATGCGATACAATCCTTATGAAGACCGAACGGACGATTGTTTCTACCAACCGGGCAACCTCTACCGCCTGATGACCGAAGACAAGCGCAAGTTACTGATACAAAATACAGCTACCGATATGATGCCTGTAACTTATAACATAAAATATCGCCATGCAGCCCATTGTTATTTAGCCGACAAGGAATATGGCACTCGATTGGCCGAAGCTATGCATCTGGACCTTGTATGGGTAGAACATTTGGCATCACTCAGCGAAGAAGAACGCCTGTCCATTACTTCCGAATGAAGCCTTTGGGGATATGCCAAACTTTCCAAGGTGTCATCCTGAGCATCGCGAAGGATCTGTAAGCTTCAACTTTATGTTCACAGATTCTTCGCTTTGCTCAGAATGACAAGACTGTATAATAGGGCTTTTTATTTGACTTTCGCGAAAAAGCATTATCTTTGCAACATGAATACAGAAATAGTCATTCGCTCATCGCAACCGTTCCACTTTCAGGAGTTTATCGATTATCTGGAGATACCCGATATGATACTCGACCATTGGTTCGAAGTGGAGAAAGACAGCATAAATTGGCAATTTCACCGAGAAGGAATATCTACTACCCTATTTGTACTCAGTTATAATTTGCAGGATGTATATACCATCAGTATAGACAACTTAGCCTCCTATGATGATTTGAAATTCTTTCCATATCTTGTAGATTCGCTTGCCAAGTATCTGAACGGAAGTACGAACATAGACCACATCTACCAACAGATGAACGAAGAATGGGTAGAAAATACCATTTCCGAAGAGATTGCCAGATTAAAAGGAACACTTACCGTAGTGCCCCGCTACTTCTTTGCACAAGCCTTTAACGATTTCTATTATGTATCAGAAGATATTCTCTATCCCTTTGGTGTAAATCTCCATTCGTCTACCCCACGTATCTACGGCTATATACAATACATGCTAAGGAATGAATTACTTCCCAGTTTCGATGATTGGGATGAGATTCCTATCGACAATCTTGATGAGGAAGTGGAAGTGGATATACCGCAACATATCCCCATTGGCAGGGTAAAGTCCTGGCAATTGGATGGTTCGGAAACTTATGAGACCTATTCACAAGAAGATGTAGATCATCTGCTTGAATTGGCCGACGAGTATGATAGTGGTTTGCAATTGCCCGGAGTTGTCCTGAACGACATAGGCACCATTCACCAGGAAGGGATTGGTATACCTGTAGACGGAGAAGAGGCCATCTATTGGTTTACCGAAGCCTACGAAGCAGGCGATACACTTTATGCTCCCACCAACTTGGGTGACCTTTATCGAAAAGGATGCGGTAAAGTAAAGCCCAATTTAAAGAAAGCTTTCGAAGCCTACCAACTATCCACCGATCCTTATGCACATTACCGCATCGGACAAGCCTATGAAGAAGGATGGATGGGGAATCCTGATATGGAATTAGCCATGAAATGGTATCACAAAGCGGCCGAAGAAGGGCATCATTTGGCAATCAAAAGATTAGGATAACTATTCAAAACGGATGGATTTGGCCGGATGGATGTGTGCTATGAGATAGGACGGGCCTACCAACATCAAGACAGAAACAACTAATGTAGCTACATTAAGCAACAGATAGAGCCAAAGATTGAACTCTACAGGTACACTATCCACATAATAAGTGGCAGGGTCGAGTCTAAACAAATGAAATTGTGATTGAACTATAATAAAGGATAATCCGATAATATTTCCCCACAACATACCACGACCTATCAAGAACACAGAGAAACTAAGGAAAACCTTACGGATAGCCGTATTGTCGGCTCCCAAAGCCTTCAGCACCCCAATCATGTTTGTACGTTCAAGGATAATGATAAGCAAGCCCGATATCATAGTAAATCCCGCTACACCTGTCATTAGGATTAGAATTACCCACACATTCAAATCAAGCAAATCAAGCCATGCAAAGATTTGAGGATTGGCTTCTTCTACCGTCTGTACATAATAGATGCCACCATATCGGTCGGTCTGCATACCCACAAGGCTACTGATGTCTTCCTTCACTTCTTCCAACCAATTATAATCGGTAATGGCCACTTCCATACCACTTACCTGATCGGCTTTCCAATTGTTCAATCGGTTAACCGTATAAAGGTCAGTAATAAGGAATACATCATCATAAGCCGTAAAGTTAGTTTGATAGATGCCTGCTACCTCCAACCTACGGGCACGCACCTTTTCACCCTCTATATAATAGGTATATAGCTTTTCACCCGTTTGCAGATTAAGTTTGTTGGCAATAGTTTTCGATACCAGAACTTGATTGGTAGATGCCGTATCCGAGAACAAGGGTATATCCCCTTCCAACAAATGCTCCTTCAAGAAAGTCCAATCATACTCATTGGCCACTCCTTTCAAGACCATGCCCATGAAATTGTCATCGGTCATAATCATACCAGGTTTGGTAGAATAGCGCTGAACATGCTTCACACCTTCTACCGAACATAGTTGGGCAAGCACACTATCGCCTGCCACCACAGGAACAGTTTCATAAGATTTTTGTTGGTCGAAATTGGTAACCAATACATCCGAGCCAAGACCTACTACTTTGTCGCGTACCTGATGCTTGAAGCCAATGACCACCGCCACGGCCACAATCATTACCGCCAACCCAATAGCAATGCCTGCCATAGCGATACGAACGGCAGGCTTGGAGATTTCCTTTTCCCCCTCCTTGCTACGATAGATGCGACGGGCAACAAAGAGTTTCCAGTTCATGACTTACTCCTCCACTCTGCCCGGATAGGCTTCAAGGGCTTTACGGAGCACAAACAAAGCGCGTACCAAATCTTCTTTCTTCAAGACATAAGCTATGCGGACTTCGTTCTTTCCTGCTCCCGGAGTAGTATAGAAACCGGTTGCAGGAGCCATCATCACGGTTTCGCCTTCGTAGTTGAAGTCGGACAAGCACCATGCACAGAACTTTTCACAATCGTCTACCGGAAGCTTGGCTACGGTATAGAAGGCTCCCATGGGGATGGGCGAATAGACACCCGGTATACGGTTCAATCCGTCAATCAAGCACTTACGGCGTTCTACATATTCATCGTATGTATCACGGGTATATTCTTCGGGCGCATCAAGTGAAGCTTCGGCTGCTATCTGACCAATCAATGGAGGACTCAAACGGGCCTGACAGAACTTCATTACGGCCTTACGCACTTCTTCGTTCTTGGTGATAAGCGCACCTATACGGATACCACATTCCGAGTAACGTTTTGATACGGAGTCGATAAGCACCACATTCTGTTCGATACCTTCCAGGTGACATGCCGAAATGTAAGGCGAACCGGTATAAATGAACTCACGATACACTTCATCGGAGAAGAGATAGAGGTCGTACTTCTTCACCATATCGCGAATCTGATTCATTTCGCGACGGGTATAAAGGTATCCTGTAGGATTGTTGGGGTTACAAATCAAAATTGCCTTGGTACGCTCGTTGATGAGTTCCTCAAACTTTTCCACCTTAGGTAAAGAGAAACCTTCTTCAATGGTAGTGGTTACTGTACGGATAACGGCTCCTGCCGAAATGGCAAATGCCATGTAGTTGGCGTATGCCGGCTCCGGCACAATGATTTCATCGCCCGGATTCAAGCAACTCAAGAAAGCGAACAAAACGGCTTCCGAGCCTCCTGTAGTGATAATGATATCATCGGCAGTAAGGTTTATGTCATACTTCTTATAATAGCCCACTAACTTTTCGCGATAGCTGCGATAACCTTGGCTGGGGCTATATTCCAAAACCTTACGGTCTATATTATGAATCGCATCGAGGGCCGCTCGCGGTGTGGGAAGGTCGGGCTGACCGATATTCAAGTGATACACATGAATTCCCTTTTGCTTGGCGGCATCGGCCAAGGGTGCCAGCTTACGGATAGGCGAAGCCGGCATCTCGTTTCCTCGTATGGATATTGTTGGCATATTGTTATTGATATATTTAAAATGAAATGCAAAGATACGGTTTCATCGCCAACCAAGCAAACAAATCTTTGGTTAATTGAGAAAAAAGCCTTAAGTTTGTCGCATGAAAATAACCGAATCACTCACCATAGGTACCTACAAGGATAAGCAGAGGATTTACATCAAACGCCCTTGCAAGGCGTTTGCCTCCATCGAGGCATACCGTCGTGCCTTTTCCGAAGAATGGGAAACGGGGAAACAATGCACACACCCCAACCTATTGCGATACATCGCCATGGATAAGGACGAACAAGGAGAATACATAGCCATGGAATATGTGGCTGCCCTCCCCCTCCATCGGGCCGTGGTAGAAGATTCCATCAATCTGCACACCGAATCACAAGCAAGGAAAATAATGATGCAGTTGCTTGATGCCGTAGAATATCTGCATAGCAAAGGCATCAGCCACCTGAACATACGACCGGAGAATATATTCATCACCCGCCGGGCACTCGATGTAAAATTGGCGCACCCTGCCGGTTCTTACCTCAATTGTCAACCCTCCTTTTTTCTGATTAAAGAAAAATATACGGCTCCCGAATTGTTCCATCAAGATGAAATACCACACACCACCGCTTGCGACATCTATTCGCTTGGTAAGGTTATGGAATTTCTGTTCAGTTTTTCGCACCTGTCCATCGGGATACAACACATCATCCGTCGGGCTACACACAAGTGTCCCGAAAAACGATATGCCACCGTGGCACAATTACGGAAAGCACTGAACCAATCCCGCTACACCAACGCAGCAGTAAGCATACTGAAAGGAGTTGCTGCCATAGGAATACTTACCCTGCTGTATTACGGCATCAAGGACGAGAATACCTCGGAAGAAAGCATCCACTTTGCCCACGAAGTAGAAATGCATCGCAAGGAACTTCCCCCCAGCAACAAAGCCGAACTGACGGGAGAAGGGATTTCGTATACACTCCCCTCCTCTTCCGACTCCATCCTTCGTAGCCAACAAACCCTCAATGAGCACGATGAGAAGGCAGCCGAATACCAACAAACGGCCGAACGAATCTTCAAGAAAGAATTCCGCAAACGGGCCGAGAAGGTTATCAATGGCATCTATACCCCACAAAACATGACACTCGACGATGCTGATTTCCAGCAACAAAGCCTCACCGGTTTCAGCCAATTGGACAAGATTCAGCGTGAGTTGGGCGAACAATACCATTTAGACCCTGCACTAAGTATGCGCCTCTCTTCGGAAGTCATCTCGGAACTTACTTCGGAAAGCATGAAGCGGTTAAAGAAAGAATAGCATTTCAAGT
>CAZJFI010000092.1:0-6677 GCA_964545265.1 uncultured Phocaeicola sp. | reverse complement strand
TAGTCGTCAGAATGACAGCAATGTTTTAAAAATCTAATTCCTGTACGTTGTTGTCTACATCATCGTATTTCTTGCCATCGATGGTCACATTGGCAACGTTCTGCATCTTCAAAATCTTGCCTTTTCCCTTTAGAGAAACCTTTACATTGTTGATGTTCACGCCATCGGCCTGGCTAAGTTCAACACCGCGGTTGGCATTGGTTACAATCATGTTTTCCATGTTGATGTTGCTGATGCGCATTTCGGGAAGACCGTTGAAGTAAACAGCTCTACCGGCACCATTACATACTACATTCTTAATATAGATATCCTTGAAGCAAGGAGTTTCTTCGGTTACAGGAGGAACAATTTCGGCACCCTTGTTGTCATCATAACCGGCTTCGCCCGGACCCTTGCCCCCATAGAAGAGGTTGAAGATTAAAGCTTCGTTCGGAATGTTGATCATGTTGATGTTGCTGATGTGGATATTTTCAACTACACCACCACGGCCACGAGTACTCTTGAAGCGCAAGCCTACATCGGTTCCCATGAAAGTACAATTGTCTACATAGATATTCTTTACACCACCCGACATTTCGCTACCTACTACGAAACCACCATGGCCATGCAATACTACGTTGTTCTTGACAATTACATTCTGGCAAGGTTCGCCGCGTTCGCGTCCGTCCTTGTCCTTACCCGACTTGATACAGATTCCATCATCACCGGCATCGAATGAGTTGTTGATGATGAGTGCACGGTTACAAGATTCCAGGTCAAGGGCATCGCCATTCTGTGAATACCAAGGGTTGGAAACGGTTACCTTATTAATGGTAATGTCATTACAAGACAATGGATGCAAGCACCAAGCCGGTGAATTCTTGAAAGTAACACCTTCCAACAATACTTTATTACACTTGATGAAGCTCAACAATACAGGGCGCAACCAGTCGCGGAAGTATTCCCATTCTTCTTGAGTATTTACGCCACGAGGAACATTGAAGTTGTCTTTAGACAAGATAGAACCTTCCAGAGCTGCCTTGCTGGGATACCAGATACGGCCGGCTTCATCCACCACACCACCTGATGCAACCAATTTTTTCCATTGGCTTTCGGTGAGCTTTTCTTTCTTGGTAGGACGCCAAGTATCACCGTTTCCATCGAATGTACCATAACCTGTGATAGCAATGTTTTCTGCACCATTGGCCCATAATGGAGAAGTACAACGAGTGGTGTTCAAGCCTTCGAATGAAGTCTTGATAATAGGATACAATGAGTGGTCTTCGCTAAAAAGTACCAATGAATTTTTGTCCGTGTACAAATTTACATTACTCAAAAGTTGGATAGGACCAGTAATCCACAAGCCTGCAGGGATAATAACTTTACCACCACCTTTTTCATTGACATGCTTGATGGCATCATTGATGGCTTTAGTATTGATAGTCTTGCCATCGGCTACAGCGCCAAAATCAACAATGCTCACTGAGTAATCAGGGAAAGTGGGTTGTTGAACTTGTTCCATTTGGAATGGCAACGACGAATAAATAGCTGGATCGATTAATTGTTCTGCTCCTGTAGAGGAGGTAGATGAGTTACAGCAACTGCTTAACGCAAATAAAGACACAATAAGAAGTGTACCTGTATTCTTTAGATTGGGCATCATAGTATTGAATTTATAATTAATAATCGTTTTTAAGGGGGAAATGATTCAAGAAGTTTTTATTACCCTCCCGTAAAAGACCCTCACGGGCATCTTACGGGGTAAGTAATAATTCATGTTAACCTAATTCTAACCTTAAATAAATATTATGAAAAAACCTCTTAATTCGATTGCAAAGATATTTGTTATTTTAATAAGTCGTGTGGATAAATTGATAGAATTGGTGGATTTTTTGTTTATTTAAGATGTAGAGAGCAACCTGTCACATGGAATAATTGTTCAAAATTGCATAGTTTGGGTAAAAGTGTGCAGTTTTTAGCGCTATTTCTTGAAATGTTTTGTATCTTTGCCCCCCGAATTAAATTTTTAAGGTATGAATTACAATTTGTTGAAAGGAAAACGAGGTATTATTTTTGGTGCATTGAACGAACAATCCATTGCTTGGAAAGTAGCGGAAAAAGCAGTTGAAAATGGTGCCGTCATTACATTGTCTAACACTCCGGTTGCCGTTCGGATGGGCGAAGTTTCTGCCTTGGCTACCAAGTTGAATTGCGAAGTGATTCCAGCCGATGCAACCAGTGTGGAAGATTTGGAAAATGTATTCAAACGTTCGATGGAAGTGTTGGGTGGTCAGATTGATTTTGTCTTGCATTCCATTGGTATGTCGCCCAATGTCCGCAAGAAGCGTACATACGATGATTTGGATTATGATATGTTGTCGAAAACACTCGATATTTCGGCTGTATCTTTCCACAAGATGATTCAAGCTGCCAAGAAATTGGATGCCATTGCCGATTATGGAAGTATTTTGGCATTGAGTTATGTAGCAGCCCAACGTACATTCTATGGTTATAATGATATGGCAGATGCCAAGGCTTTGCTTGAATCCATTGCCCGTAGCTTTGGCTATATTTATGGACGTGAGCATCATGTGCGTGTCAATACCATTTCACAATCGCCTACCATGACGACTGCAGGGTCGGGCGTAAAGGGAATGGACAAGTTGTTCGACTTTGCCAATCGCATGTCTCCTTTGGGCAATGCTTCGGCTGAGGAATGTGCCGACTATTGTATTGTGATGTTCTCTGATTTGACTCGTAAGGTAACTATGCAGAATCTTTTCCACGATGGTGGTTTCTCCAGTGTAGGGATGAGTTTGCGTGCCATGGCAACCTATGAAAGAGGATTGGAAGAATATATGGACGAAAACGGTAAAATCATTTACGGATAAATATAATCAGTGTGATGGAAGTGGCTTTATATTTGATACCGGTGACACTTGGAGATACTGCTATAGAAAAAGTGTTGCCTGCTTATAATAAGGATATCATTTTAGGCATCAAGCATTTTATTGTAGAAGATGTGCGGTCGGCCCGCCGTTTCTTGAAAAAAGTTGAGAAGAGTATTGATATAGATTCGCTCACTTTTTATCCACTGAACAAACATACATCTCCCGAAGCGATTTCCGGCTATCTGAAACCCTTGATGGCCGGAGAATCGATGGGAGTGATTTCGGAAGCCGGTTGTCCGGCTGTTGCCGATCCCGGTGCAGATGTAGTGGCCATTGCCCAACGGAAGAACTTGAAGGTGGTTCCTTTGGTGGGTCCTTCTTCCATTATCATGTCGGTCATGGCATCAGGCTTCAATGGGCAAAGCTTTGCTTTCCATGGTTATCTGCCTATCGAACCTGCTGAGCGTGCCAAGCGCATCAAGGTATTGGAACAACGGATTTATGCCGAAGACCAAACTCAATTATTTATTGAAACACCTTATCGGAATCAAAAGATGATGGAAGATATTCTCAAGAACTGTCGGCCGCAAACCAAACTTTGCATTGCGGCCAACATTACTTGTGAAGGGGAATTCATCAAGACTAAAACGGTTAAGGAATGGCAGGGTAAACTGCCCGACTTATCGAAAATTCCTTGTATCTTCTTGATTTATAAATAATCATTCCATAGTTCAGCGGCCATCCCCAGGAGGTCGCTTTCTTTTTGCAGATACTTGCTGAACAATTGGTTGTTGGCAGTAATCTCATCGGCTGTAACAAATTTCCCTTCTTCAAAAGAAATTTCTTTCTCATGGTTAAGGGGTAGGATGTACAGGTATACTTCTTCTTGTTGGTTGTGGGGAGAGGTATACTTTACACTGAACCGCGGATGTTCTTCGGTCTGGATTTGAAACTCATACTTACTTGTTAGCAACCGGGCCAACTTATTGGACGATTTGGATGGAGCAACAGCAGCATACTCCTCCAGTGGAAGGTCCATCTGGTTGGATAAATGGCGGGGAGTTACATATATCTTACCATTACAAACCGGTGCTATTCGTATAATAGGCATATTCTTACAAGGGGTTAAAAGCGGGTTCTCCATATTCTCTATCTCTTACATTTATATAACTATATAATGTGAACAATAGAGAGTGGAAAAGGTTCATTTAAACATTAATTATTTCAAATGTTCAATAAAGAAATTGCTTACCCTTGTCAATAAATGCTTGGTGGTATTACCACCACGAATGCCATGATTACGATTGGTATAGATGTGCATATCGAATTGCTTGTCGGCTTGCACCAGGGCTTCGCTATATTCAGAAGCATTGCGCAGATGTACATTGTCATCGGCTGTACCATGAATAAGCAGCAATTCACCATTCAACTTGTCGGCTCGTAGGATGGCCGAAGATGCATTGTACCCTTCCATGTTTTCCTTGGGAGTACGCATGAATCGTTCAGTATACACGCTGTCATAGAATCGCCAATCGGTAGGTGCAGCTACAGCTACACCGGCTTTGAATACAGGAGTTCCTTCACTCATGGACATCAAAGTGTTATATCCACCATAACTCCATCCCCAAATACCAATGTTATTACTGTCTACATACGGAAGTGTACCCAAATAAAGGGCGGTTTCCACTTGGTCGCGCGCTTCTTTCACACCAATGCTCAAGTAAGTGCATTTCTCGAATTCGGCCCCTCGACCACCAGTGCCTCGTCCATCTACACAGACCATGATGAATCCTTGTGCTGCCATGTAGGCTTCGAACATACCTCCATCACTGCGAGCACCGATTCTCCATTCATCAAGAACTTCTTGTGAGCCGGGACCGCTGTATTGGTGCATGATAACCGGATATTTTTGATTAGGGCTGAAGTTGGCCGGTTTCATCATCCATCCATTCAACTCTACACCATCACGAGTAGTGAAGGTGAAGAATTCCTTGATGGGCATGTTTAATGTAGCAACCTTTTGTACCAACTTCTGATTGTCAACCAATGTGGTGAGTTGCTTACCTGTATTATCATTGATGGTAATAACCGGTGGAGTCTGCATGTTTGAGAATGTATTGATGTAATACTTCATGGTGTGGCTGAAAATAGCACTGTTTGTACCTTCTTTAGCAGACAGTTTCGTCTTTTTGCCTTTGGCGTCTATCTTATAGATGGCGCTACGAAGTGGGCTACCTTCATTACTCTGATAATAGAAAGTGTTGGCTTTTTCGTCCCAACCCAGGAAGTTCTTCACTTCATATTTCCCTTGAGTAATCTGTTTCACCAAGTTTCCGCCGGCAGTGTACAGATACAAATGGTTATAGCCGTCGCGTTCGCTCATCATAACAATATGATTGGGGTAGAAACGGATGTCGGCATAAGCCGATTCCTTGATGTATTGGTCGGCTTCATCACGGATAATCAGTTTGCATAAAGTGCTTCGTGGGTTGGCCAAATATAAATCAAAACGGTTCTGGTGACGGTTCAGTGTCATGATGGCCAATGCATTTTCGTCGTTGGTAAACTTGATGCGCGGAATGTATCCGTCTGCATCAAGCGGAAGATCCATTTGGCGGGTCACTCTGGATTTGATGTCGAAGGTATGTACGGTTACTTTGGAATTGTCGATGCCAGGCATCGGATATTTGTATTCGTATGCTCCAGGGTAAACTTCGTATTCATTCAAGGATGGTGCCATTCCTTTGTACCAAGGGAAAGAATACATGGGAACCTGACTTTCATCGAAGCGGATATAGGCAAGCATCTGACTGTCGGCGCTGAAGTCGAAAGCACGGTTAAAACCAAACTCTTCTTCGTATACCCAATCAGGGATACCATTCAATACTTCATTGAACTTGCCGTCTTTGGTCACTTGCGATTCGCTGTTGCCGAACAAAAGCTTGACTAAATACAAATTGTTGTCACGTACAAAGGCTATCTGATTTCCGTCGGGCGAGAACAAGGGTACTTGTTGCGGGCCACCATCCGATAAAGGTTCCAGTGTATTGTTGCGTACATTATATATATAATATACAGCTGTGAACGAACGGCGATAGATGGGCTTTGTTTCTGTTTGGATAAGAATCTTGCTTTCGTCGGGCGACATGATGTAGTCATCGAACGAGCGGAGAGTGTGGTTACGGGCGGTCTCCACATCGAAAACGGTAGCTACTTCCTTGCCGGTCTTGAAGGAGTATTTCACAATCTTTTTCCCGTCTCGGCTTATTTGGGTATAATGCTCTCCATCAAGCATAGGCTTGATGCCATAGATTCCTTCGGTGCGGTAAGTACCACGAGCTACATCATTCAAAGTCACTTGTTGGGCGTAGCCGAGGCATACGCACAAGCAAAGTATCATAAGTAGACTTAATTTCTTCATGCGATTGGATGTTTTTGTTTTTAATTGGCACAAAGATAGAACTTTTGTTCGGATTTGTCTATCTTTGCTCATAAATAATTATCATGTGTCATTCTGAACGTAGTGAAGAATCTGAATCCGTAAAGAGAATGTAATCAGATCCTTCGTTTCACTCAGGATGACAATAAGAACAATAATATAGACGATGAATACTCCAAGATACAACGAACTTTCTGCCTATTTGTCGGCACATTTCCCATTTAAGGTACAGAAGATTTCTCTGAATGCCGGTTTTACTTGTCCCAATCGGGATGGAACAGTAGGTTATGGTGGATGTACTTATTGCAACAATCAGACTTTCAATCCGGCTTATTGCAAGACGGAGAAAACGGTGACACAACAATTGG
>CAZJFI010000091.1:0-6755 GCA_964545265.1 uncultured Phocaeicola sp. | reverse complement strand
TAAATTTTGTTACAAATATAAAGCTTGCATTTCAAAAATGCAAAAGAGGTGCAATATATTTAGGAAATATATACCAATAAATACAACGTGTCATTTTGAGGAACCAAGTGACGAAAAATCTGTATACACACTCGTAAATACATACAAATCCTTCACTACGCTCAGGATAACACAATGGGGCGGCAACTAGTATATTATTCCCTATATCTATGTAGTGCAACCCAATCCCAGAAAAAGTTTTTCTCGATTTTACTTGCATCTTACACTCACCGCTGAGAATCAATACGTTAGAGTGTGTAGGTAAAGTGTGTAAGAAAACTACCTACACACTTTACCTACACACGGCTTACAAGAATCATTACCACCGACCTTCAACATCAATAATCATTTGGGTGAAATTCCACATAAAAACTTAAATATAAACAATTTACACAAGCCAAATAGAATCATTCTCGCATCTAATTCCTTTGTACTGCACCGCAGTACGATTATACTGCACCATAGTACAATTGTACTACACCGCAGTACGATTAAACTGCGATGCAGTACAAAGGACGGAAATGTCTATACAAAGAATCATTAACTGATAAAGTAAGTAAATTAATTGCATTTGTAGAAAGAAAAAGATATATTTGCGCTGTTAAAGGAATTGTAAATCTATAAAGAGCAAACAAATGGCAAACTATATCCGATTCGATTGGGCGATGAAACGGTTGCTTCGCGACAAGGCCAACTTTGCAGTCATAGAAGGCTTGTTGACAACCCTACTGAATGAGAAAATTACCATCCAGAAGATTCTTGAGAGCGAAAGCAATCAGGAGGAAGAATACGACAAATACAATCGGGTGGACATTCTCGCAGAAGATTCCAAGGGCAGGCTCATGCTGTTCGAGATTCAAAACAACAACGAGTATGCCTACTTCCAGCGTATGCTCTTCGGTGTGTCCAAATTAGTAACCGAATATATCCGTCGCGGACAGGGATATGAAAATATCCGCAAGGTATACAGCATCAACATCGTCTATTTTGCACTTGGCGCAGGCATTGATACGGTTTATCATGGTACAACGGAATTCAAAGGCATACATAATGGGGATATCTTGAAACTGTCTCCTTTCCAGAAAGAAACATTCAAGGTAGACACCGTAAGCCAGCTCTATCCGGAATACTACATCCTTCGTGTCAACGATTTCGACAAATGGTCCAAAGTCCCCCTTGAGCAATGGATTTATTTCCTTAACACCGGTGAAATTCCCGACGATGCGGATGCACCCGGCTTGTGCGAAGCCCGCGAGCACCTTAAATTGGAACGCTTAGGTAAAGATGAACTGAAGGCCTACTACCGACATTTGGACAATGTGGTTATTCTACGCGACAACATCAACACCGAACGAGCAGAAGGAAGAGCAGAAGGAAGAGCAGAAGGAAGAGCAGAAGGAAGAGCAGAAGGTGAAGCCGAAACCAAACGTTCCATTGCTCGTAATTTAAAAGATGCAGGTCTTTCCTTAGAAATGATTGCAAAAAACACAGGACTTACGATAGAAGAAATCAAACAACTATAAGAACAGGGAATTATAACATCCACTTTACTTCCTGTAATAAAAAGACATCGTACCGTTTTCTTTCAAACGATACGATGTCTTTTAAATAAGAAAACGTCGTTTTTCAAATGAAACCAAAGCATGGTTCTATCTGGAAAACGAACGAAAAATTCTTTTTATGTCCGTCATGCCCCGAAAAAAGCCGCGGAGAATCTCCACGGCTTTTAATTAATTTATAAGCGTTGAATTATTGTTGCTTAAATCCATAACCATTGGTAAAACCACCAGCAGCCATTACGTTCGGAGTGAACGGCCATAAATAGATAGGAGCCGAAACATAGTCATAATCCCAGAACAAATACTTGTCGTATTCGTCACGGGCTGCAAACAAGTCAACACCCCAATCTTCTTTCTTGTAACCATCAGCTTCCAAAGCAGCAGCTTCTTCAGCGGTTACAGGCTTGAACAAACCCTTGATAGCCAAGTTTGTTGCAGGAGTACTGCTGCTATACAAATCGCTCTTATATGATTCCCAAGAGTCGTTCTGTCCTCTCCAACCTGGATACAATACAGGATCATCTTCCTTTCCCACCGGACACTGAGCTGTCAAGCGATGGCCATGAGAAGTCTTGGCATCTACTAACTTAGTCCAAACGTAAGAAGAAATCACATTACCGTTTTCAAATTCATAGTAGCCATTAGCAGCCAAACCATCCATCATATCAGCAGTCAAAGTCTTAATACGGCGTAAAGCTTCAGGCAAATAACCAGAACGAATCAAAGTCCAACGACGGTCACCTTCACCGGCGAATTCAAAACCACGTTCTTCAACAACAGCCTTTACAAGGTCGTTATCACAAGCAGCAATAAATTCATCAGTCTTAGCCATACCTGCAGGGAATGAACGTTCGCGTACAGTCTTCAAATATTGCTTGGCAGTACTTTGGTCACCCAAAGCAGCACATACTTCTGCATATCCTAAATAAACTTCAGCCATCCGCATATACGGGCCATTGATACCAGACTTACGCTGAGCTGCAACCCAAACAGTTACTTGACGATTCTCATCCCATTTGTTCAAAGAAAGACCACCTCCTTCAGCCTTAGAGTTCGGAGTGAAAGAAATCAACTTTTCAGTACCATTACCTGTAGAACCAGTCATAGTGATACTTACGTCGCGACGCATATCGTTCGGGTCGAATACGCCATAGAAATAAGCAGGGTTAATACGTCCTTGGCCATAAGCCTTACATGGATAAGCATTCTTTGAACCACCAGAAGAAGGACGACCAAATGAATAAGAACGACCATCGTTACCACCACCTTGTTGCATCGGATATTCATAGATGGATTCGTCAGCATAGATAGCATCAGCCTGGTGCATTTGTTCGAAGAAGTATTGGTAAGGGTTACCGAATGTACGACCGCTATTGTCTGATTCACCACGCGGGTCAGTCAAATGGAATTTTGCAGAGCCTGGATTAGCCAATAATTTTTCATAATAAGTCTTGGCAATAGCATACAATTCCTTCCAGTCTGAACGACGTCCGTATGAAGCACCGTTGTTTTCATTACCTTTGGTCTCGAAAGTCAATGCATTACCCTTACCATCTATGCGCTTGATGTCACCACGACGAGTTTGATAACCAGCTGCATCCAAACACATACGACCAATCAAAGCTTGAACATATGTTTGCGAGAAGTAGTTCTTGTTAGTTGCTGGTATATCAGGAATTGAACCTACCGGATACATCAAACCTTCCACCTTTTGCAAATCGGCGATGCATACATCGTAAATAGAGTCACGAGAAACCAAACCTACAGGAATATCACCATATACACCTACATAAGGAACATCACCGAAGTTCTTGCACAATTCACGGTAAGCAGTAGCACGCATAGCTATTGCTTCAGCATACATCTGGCCCATTTTTGACTGGCCACCATTGATGATTTCTTCAAAATCCGCTGAATTCTCCATAGAAGTAATCACTGCATTGGCTTTACTAACTACAGCATACAAACTTGCATAAATATCATCTTCTTTCAGATAAGATGTCAAGACATATTCACCAGCGTATTTACCATTTTGATAAAAACCTTCCGGATAGTGACGCCCCAACTGATTTGAGAACGCTTCTGGGTGACGTTCAATGTCTGAACCGGCTACGTCGGCAGCATAAAACAAACCGTCACCGAATACCTTGTTCTGTGCACAATCTCTCCATTGTTCATATGCACCGTCGAGTGCCGCACGGGCCGTTACAGGATTTGAGAACACGAAGTCCGAGTCAACCACAGATGGTGAGCTGACTTCCAAATAGTCTTCGCAAGAGGTAGCGGCCAACATACCCGCTACACAAAGGGTTGTATATAATATTTTTTTCATATTGATAATCTCCATTTTTTAGAATGCCAAGTTAACACCAAAAGTAAAGGTTCTTGCCTTCGGATAAGACTGATAGTCGAAATAAGGAGTTGGGAATCCATCCTTACCGTCAACCTTTGTATTTACATCAGGATCGATACCAGAATATCCGTCAATGCAGAACAAGTTAGTTCCTGTGAAATATACACGTGCGTTTTGGATACCTACCTTCTTGGTCCAATTCTTCGGGAAAGTGTAGCCTACAGTCAATGTATTCAAACGCAAGTATGAAGCGTCTTCAATAAATTCAGAAGAAACAATACCATATTCAGAGAAGAATGAAGCGTACTTGGTATTTTCATTCAATTTAGCCAAAGCTGCAGGTTCTGTTACCAATGTCAAGTCACCGCTTGCATCTACATCATAATATTTAAATGTTTCAGCAATGAAAGCCAAACGGTTTTGACCAGCCGAGTTATCCTTATTACCCATCATAGAGTGCATAGAGTTGGCATTGTATACATTTCCGCCAATTGCATAAGTGAAGCCCAAAGAAAAGTCAATAGCTTTCCAATTACCATTGAATGTGAAACCACCAGTATGTTTTGGCATAGCTTCACCAATAATAGTCTTGTCGTCTACAGTAACAGTACCGTCACCATCTGTATCAGCAAACTTAGGCATACCCGGGACTGCTGTCTGACCTTCAGCAGCCAATTTCTTAACACCATCAGGATAGTTTACTACACCTGTAATGTCGGGAACACCCGGTTTCAATGTATAGACACCATTTGCGTATGTAAAGTCATCGATTGTATAATAGCCCAATGACTTGAAACCTTGGATAGTTCCTACCGGTTGATCTACACGGATGATATAGTCGTATGCAGGAACGGCCATTGAAGAACCCCAATCGTTCATAGCACGTGTGTCGGCCAAAACACCATCCATCAACTTATCAATATTATTCTTATTAAAGTTATAAGTAAGGTTAACCCCTAAATTAAAATCTTTTGAACGAACCAAATCTGCCCCAAAAGCAAATTCAATACCCTTATTAGAAGTCTGACCTACATTTTGGAATTGATAGCTATAACCAGAAGCTGCATCAACAGGCACCTTCATCAAAATATCCTTGGTTGTATTCCAATAGAAGTCAATGCTTCCGCGAATACGATTATTAAAGAAACCAAAATCCAAACCAACATTTCGAGAAATAGTAGTTTCCCACTTCAAATCAGGATTACCTTTCATTTCACCAGGAACGTAGGTGGTCACCTTTTCACCATCAACTGTAATCTGTTCTGTACCCCAAGTTTCTTTCCACAAGGAAGCACTGATATTATCCGAACCTGATGTACCATAAGACAAACGAAGCTTCAAGTTATCCAACCAATCACGAGTATCTTCCAAGAATGATTCATCAGAGATACGCCATGCAACAGCTGCTGCAGGGAAGTACCCCCAAGAATGATTAGATGCGAACTTAGAAGAACCATCGGCACGGAATGTAGCTGTCAGTAAATATTTTCCTTTATAAGAATAATTGGCACGCCCAAACCAAGACAAGGTGTGGCTCGGAGTTCCAATAGTAGATTTGAAATAATCTTGTCCCAAAGTCGATGTCGTCATATTAATCATACCAAAAGCATCGTCCATAGTAAAGCCTTCAGGATATCCTACACCGTAAATTTCAGAAGAATTCGATTTAGAAGCCAAGACTTCATTTCCCACTAAGAACGACAAGTTATTATCTTCTCCTAATCCTTGTACTTCATAGTTCAAAGTAGTTGCCCAACGAACACCATATCCGTCACCTTTATTTAATTTAGCTGAACTATAATCCGTTTCAGTCTGTCCCGCATTCCATGATTTAGTTTCAGACCAATTGCGATTTAAAGACAACTCTGTCTTAGCAGTCAAGCCTTCAATTACTTTCCAAGTCAAACCACCTTTAGCAGTAATGCGATAATTATTTTTGGTATAATCAATTGTGTTCAAATAATAAAGAGGGTTACTAGTATCTTCAATATTCACGTCACCTTGACCAAAACCAGCTGTATAGCTTGCATCACCTAACGGATTATCAACCGGTCGATATTGATAGGCAGAAGTAGCATTACCATAGCCAGAGCCATTGTATTCCATCTCACTGTAACGCAAATCAAAGTCAGCAGTTAATGACTTGCTAATTTTTTGATTCAACTTGAAATTTGCATTCCAACGCTGGAAACCAGACTTAACACGAATACCTTCATCATCCAAATAGTTAATCGAAGCATAGAATTTGGTCTTGTCATTGCCACCACTCAAAGATATGTCATGATTCCAGGTTCCAGCAGTCTGCATCAAATCGTCGATGTAGTTATGCGACTCCACACCTGCATATTTATTCAATTGATTCCCATAAGACGAACCAAGGCCAAAATATTTAGCTACGCCATCACCATAACTACTACCCAAAGCCGTCATATATGCCCATGTATTGTATACATAATCATAAGCATCCATGGTTTCAAGAATTTCAGGATTAGTTTTGATCTGATAGTAAGCATTGTACTTAACTGACACTTTACCATCACTACCACCCTTAGTAGTAACCAAGATAACACCATTCGCACCACGAGCACCATAGATAGCAGTAGAAGCGGCATCCTTCAACACGTCGATGCTTTCAATGTTATCAGCTGGGATATCATCGATACTGCTAACTTGTACACCATCCACAATGTAAAGAGGGTCATTGCTCTGTGTAATAGAACCACCACCACGTACGCGGATAGTCATACCAGCACCTGGACGACCGTCCTGAGATGTTACAGATACACCCGGTAATTGACCTTGCA